>PEVQ01000185.1 GCA_002780205.1 Elusimicrobia bacterium CG06_land_8_20_14_3_00_38_11 | reverse complement strand
GCTGCCGACGAGCGCACCGATTGCCTGCTGCTTGCCAGCTTTAAATTCAGCAGCCGCTTTTTGATTTTCAGCAATTGCTTCGCCAACTAATTTTTCTATTTCTTTTTCGTCTGAAATCTGGACAAGTCCCTGCTCTTTAACTATCTCGGAAGCGCTTTTCCCGGTATTGTACATTTGCTCAAAAACGGTTTTTGCTATTTTACCGGAAATTGTACCGTCTGATATAAGTTTTATCATTTCGGCAAGGTTTTCCGAGGAAACCGGTGAGGAGATTATATCTTTATTCTCGGCGTTTAATTTCCCCAATAATTCCGTCGTAATCCAGTTGGAAATTAATTTCGGTTCATTTACTATATTGACAACTGATTCAAAATAATCTGCGAGCGATTTTTCAGATGTTAGGACACCGGCATCGTAATCCGAAAATCCGAATTTTTCTATGAATCTTTTTTTTCTATCCTTCGGCAGTTCAACCAGATTTTTTCTTATATCATTGAGAAACTTTTCATCAATTTCAACAGGCGCTAAATCCGGTTCGGGAAAATACCTATAATCGTGTGCCTGCTCTTTTGAACGCATTGAAACCGTTTCGCCGGATTTTTCGTCCCAAAGCCGGGTATCCTGAACAATTTTTTCGTTCAAATTCAACGCTTCTTTTTGGCGTTCAATTTCATAATTTAATGCATCCCTAATGGCCTTGAATGAATTCATGTTTTTCAGTTCGACTTTCGTCCCAAGTTTTTTTTCACCGACAATGCGAAGCGAGATATTTGCATCGCATCGCAACGAACCTTTTTCCATATCACAGTCGGAAATTCCAATATATCTTAAAATGGCTTTCAGATTTGTCAGATATTGATACGCCTCATCCGGGGAAGAAATATCCGGCTCGGAAACAATTTCCAAAAGCGGAATACCGGTCCT
The DNA here is from genome assembly GCA_002780205.1 of Elusimicrobia bacterium CG06_land_8_20_14_3_00_38_11. Lineage (GTDB taxonomy): Bacteria > Elusimicrobiota > UBA8919 > UBA8919 > UBA8919 > UBA8919. The sequence continues at coordinate 5,106 of PEVQ01000185.1, read as the reverse complement.
GTTGTAATCAACGAGTGAATAATCCAGTTCCTGCGAGCCGATTGCATGCAGAAGTTTTCCCGCATCCTCCTCAAGGTGGATTCTTGTAATTCCGATTTTTTTCGGTATGCCGTCAATTTCTATTTCCAAAAATCCTTTTTCGCACAGCGGAAGTTCATACTGGGATATCTGATAATTTTTCGGCAAATCCGGATAAAAATAATTTTTCCGTGCAAAGATTGAATGTTTTGCAATTTTACAGTTTGTTGCAAGTCCTGTCAAAACCGCAAATTCAACGGCTTTTTTATTGAGAACGGGAAGAGTGCCGGGCTGACCGGTGCAAACGGGGCAGATATTAGAATTCGGAACGCTGCCGAATTCAGTTGAACATCCGCAGAATAATTTTGATTTCGTTTTCAGATGAACATGAACTTCAAGTCCGATGACTGTCTCGTAATTCATCCAGCCCCTCCTTTACTTCAGAAATTTCTTGACGAATTGCCCAATCCCTGCAATGAGGGGCTGGGTTCATAAAATTTTCTCCAAAAATAGAATTTCACTTTTTCAAAATTGTGAAATTGTGAAATTGAAAAACTTTTTCTAAAAGTTTTTTATCTAATGGATATTTTAAGTATCTTTTTGCTTCGTTGATTTTCACCCAACGAGTTGTTAAAATCTCATGGTCATGTATTCCGATTTTTTTGAGAGGTGACATCAGAAACCACACAACTTTTTTACTGATAAATTTGTTTTTGTGTCTGAAATTATATTGTGTTTTGCCGAGCGGTTTTATTATTTCGCAATTATAACCGGTTTCTTCCGATACTTCGCGCAGGGCAGCATTTTCTATCGTTTCGGATTTTTCAATGTGCCCTTTCGGAAATGTCCAGGCGATTTTTCCAGATAGATTTTTTACTTTTACAATCAAAAGTTTTTTGTCTTTTACTATTACGCCGCCGGCTGAAAACTCATTCACCCTGCTCTTCCTCCTGCTTTTACCCCAAACCTTCTCCTTTATCATTTTCAGGAAGGACTGGGGTTCATATTTTTTGATTATACAAAATTATCGGAATTAAATCAATTGACATTTTGTTTTCAATTTTGTAGAATTTCCTGATATAGAAATTTTAAATTGGGAGGATAGTTATGGGCGTAATTGAGAAACTTATTGCCGGACACAGGGAAGTCAGAGAAGAAATAGATATTCTGGATAAACTTGTAAGAATGTCAAACAGTGATGCTTTTGCATGGGATGATGTTTTCAAAATTTCCAATTTTTTTGAGAAGGAAGTCAGGGAACATTTCCGGCTTGAAGAAATAGTTCTGTTTCCGTTAATGAAAAATGTTCTGCCGTTATCTGAACAGAATATTTTAACCGAAATAAAGGACGAACATAAACCCATACTGGGAAAATTTGATGATTTCAAAAAAATGGCGGAAAGACACAAAAAAATCTCTTCCAAGAATTCAAGGGAAGATTTCGTCAATTCTTCAAAAGCAGTTATTGATTCTATTATTCCGCACGCAAAAAAAGAAGACGAAAAACTTTTTTCGCTCGTTAGAAAATATTTCCGGGCAGAAAACTATAAACAACTTGAAGAAATGTATTTTAAATACTTAAAGGTATAAATGTCAACGGTATCAATCGTAAAATGTGAGTCATATAATAATGTTGAGCCAAAAGTTCGAGAAGCGATAAAACTTCTTGGCGGCACGGATAAATTTTTCAAAAGCGGGCAGAAGGTCTTAATAAAACCAAACATACTTTCTGCAAAATCGCCGGAAAAAGCGGTAACAACGCATCCCGAAATTGTAAGGGCAATTATCAGAATTGTTAGAGAAGCAGGGGCAATTCCTTCCGTCGGTGAAAGTCCGGGCGGCGTTATAGGCGGCGCAGAAAAATTCTGGGAAAAAAGCGGTATCAAAAAAATCTGCGAGGAAGAAAAATGCGAAATGCTTTTTTTTGAAAGAACCGGCACTGTCTGTGTTGCTTCAAAAAATCCTAAAAATAAAACATTAAAACAACTTGAAATAGCAAAGCCCTGCCTTGTCAGCGACTGCGTTATAACCGTGCCGAAATTCAAAACCCACAATCTTGTTTTTTTTACCGGTGCCGTCAAAAATCTTTACGGATGTATCCCGGGTTTAAGAAAATCAATATACCACAAATTTGCTCCTCATCCAGATGAATTCTCGGAAATTATCGTTGATGTTTTGGCAATTGTAAAACCGAAACTTTCAATAATGGACGCAGTGGTCGGAATGGAAGGCGAAGGACCTGCATCAGGAAAACCAAAAAATATCGGACTGATTATGGCTTCCGATGATGCCGTGGCAATTGATACGGTAATGTGCGAAATTGCCGGATTTGACCCAAAAAAAGTTTATTACTTAAATTCCGCGGCGGAATTAAATTTCGGAACGAATGAAATTGAAAAAATAAAAATTACAGGCGAGCAAATTAAAAATGTCAAATTAGAAAAATTTAAAGTACCAACTAATTTTTATTTGTATTTTATACCTAAATGGCTAGCAAAATTTCTCGGTAAATTTGTATCCGCGTTGCCTATTATGGACAGAAAAAAATGTACAAAATGTATGACTTGTATAAAATCCTGCCCTGTGAAGGCGATAGAACTTAAAGAAATACCCGTCGTGAACAAATCAAAATGTATACTGTGTCTTTGCTGCATCGAACTTTGTCCCGAAAATGCGGTTGAAATAAGATATTCCGCACTTATAAGATTTTTATTGTTTATCCAAAAAATTAAACGGATGGAATTTTTATGCTCACATCATTGTTAAATCTTGAAAGAAATAACTTCGCAAAGGTTGTAAAAATTGAAGGGGGGGCGGGGTTTCAAAAAAAACTTGAATCGCTGGGATTACGACTCGGCGTTAAAATAAAAAAACTTAGTTCATCCGTATTCGGCGGGCCGGTCGTCATCAGGGCAGGACGAACAAATATAGCAATCGGCAAGGGTATTGCATCAAAAATTTTTGTAGAAATTAAATAGTGATGGTTTCTCATTTGCCTAAATGAGAAAGTGAAAAATATGAAAAAAATTCTTTTAATTGGAAATCCCAATGTCGGAAAAAGCGCAATTTTTTCTCACTTAACCGGAATTGATATTATTACCGCAAATTATCCCGGAACAACCGTTGAGTTCACAAGGGGCTACTTAAAATCCGGCGATGAAAAATACGAAGTTATTGATGTGCCGGGAAATTATACTCTGGATGCCGCATCCAAAGCGGAAGAAGTCGCTATAGATTTAATCAAAAAAGGGGACATACTCGTAAATGTAATTGACTCAACCAACCTGGAAAGAAATCTTAATTTAACGCTTCAACTCCTGCCAAAAAAAATTCCGATGCTGCTTGTTCTTAATTTCTGGGACGAAACAAAGCACACGGGAATCTCTATTGACAAAAAAAAACTTGAAGAAATTTTGGGAGTTCCCGTTATTCCAACCTGCGCGGTAACCGGCGAAGGACTCCGCCAAATTGTCTCAAACTTAAATAACGCCAAAATAAGTAATTTTTCCTACGACCAAAATGAAAAATGGTATGTCATCGGAAATATCATTGAATCGGTTCAAAAGGTTTTTCATAGACATCACACATTTCTTGAAGGATTAAGCGACATTACTATAAAACCGTTAACAGGAATTCCCGCCGCAATTATTATTCTTGCTGTGACTTTTTTTATTGTCCGATTCATCGGCGAAGGACTTATAAATTATGTCCTTGACCCGTTATTTAACAACTTTTATTATCCTGCAATTATCAGTGTGATTAAAAACATTAAGCCCGAATTTTTTTCAGAGTTGCTTCTCGGCGTAACACCGGAAGTGATGAAGTCATTCGGGGTTTTGACTACCGGAATTTATGTTCCGTTCGTCGTAGTACTTCCCTATATTTTTTCATTTTACATTGTGCTGGGTTTTTTGGAGGACTTCGGCTATCTCCCTCGGCTGGCGGTCTTATTAGACAATATTTTTCACCATCTGGGACTTCACGGTTACTCGGCAATTCCCATTATTTTAGGATTGGGTTGCAAGGTGCCTGCGATTTTATCAACAAGAATACTTGAATCAAAACGGGAAAAAATTATTACCACTGTTCTGATACTTATCAGCGCACCGTGTATGCCGCAAACCGCAATGATTTTATCTCTGGGAATTGCATATGGAATGAAAGTTGTTACTTTGATTTTTTTTATTATAATTTTAATTGCTGCCATTACATCCTTTCTGTTTAACAAAATAATGAAAGGCGAGGCCCCGGAACTTTTTACTGAAATACCGCCCTACCGAATCCCGAGTTTTTCGGTTCTGTTAAAAAAATTATGGATACGTCTGAAAGTTTTTTCAAAGGAAGCCGTGCCTCTTATTATTTTCGGCATACTTCTGATAAATATTTTTGATATCTTGCATATCACAAATTTTCTAACTGGTAAAATCGGGAAACCTTTTGTTTATTTTTTAGGACTCCCCAAAGAAATTGTTTCGGTTATTATTCTCGGATTTTTAAGGAAAGATGTTTCAATCGCTATGTTGGCGCCTTTTGCATTATCAGCGAAACAGTTTATCGTTGCAAGCGTATTTATGGTTCTTTATCTGCCCTGCATTGCCTCGTTTTTTATTTTGATAAAAGAAATGGGCTTAAAGTCGGCTTTAATGATTGCATTTACCGTTTTTACCGTCGCATTTTTTTCGGGAGCATTATTGAATTTTATTTTCACAGTTTTCTGATTGTAAAAAAAGTACTTGACAAATTTTAATTTTTATGTTATACTTTCTTTTAGACCGTATAAATCTGTTAATTAGGAACGGGTGTTTCTACGGACCGACCATAATCGGTTCTGCTACGGGAAGAGAATTTTTTAAATAAAATTTTTTTCCTGTATTTTTTTGAAAACCTATTCAACTACTTTCGCAACTACGAAACTACGAAAGTAGTTCGGGAATTGTCGTCGGAAAACTGTATTTTGGAATATGTAGATTTTTTGTATTTTCATATTTTTATAGCATCGGAAACTGAATTCGATACTTGATTACAGCGATAAAAGACTGATTACAACGATGACGCTATGCTAAAATGTTATCGCTGACATCGTTGACT
>PEVQ01000237.1 GCA_002780205.1 Elusimicrobia bacterium CG06_land_8_20_14_3_00_38_11 | reverse complement strand
AAAAAAGAATAGCGACTTGTTTTATCGGCCTTCTGATTTGCGCCAAGGTGCTCAGCGGGGAAGAGGAAAGAAGAAACATCAGCTTTACTTTTTACAAAAGCGGCGTTGATAAAGTTGAGATTGTGGGCGATTTCGGCAAAAACAGAAAAATAGCCGTTCTTCCGATGCTGATGGAAGAAAAAAATAAATGGGTCATTCACCTGAGCATTGAGCCGGGTTTTTACTGTTACAGATATTTTCTCAACAGAAAACACTGGCGAAGAGATCCAAATGTAAAAGAAATTGCGATTTCCAAAGTCGGGGAAATAGAAGGCAGGTTCTCGGTGGCGGAGGTTTATCCGACGCAGTATTACGGTTTCATCAAACTGATGAAGGAATTCCTGCACGAAGGGAAGAAGGACTGGGCTGTAAAGGTTCTTATAGAAGCGTCAAAAAAATTTCCGGAGAAGAGCGAAATATACATTCGTCTGGGGGTAATCTACGAAGAAGATGAATTATACGGATTCGCAGCGGACGCCTACACGGCCGGCATTGAGAAAAATCCCGAGGACTACAAACTGAGGCATCTACTTGCGTTGTGTTACGAAAAAATGTTTGAGACGACCGGCAAAGCAATGTACAAAAAAAATGCGAATAAGCAGTGGCTTATTCTAAAAAAGCGCCCTAAATATTACGAAGAGGCGAAACAGTATCTAATGAAAAAGTAGGAGGTGTTATGACGAGACCAAAAAGAAAGATTATTCTGAACAAAAGTTTTCAGGTGAAATACGCCCTGATGATCGGCGGGGCGATGGCGCTGCTTCTGGTGATATCAATGTTTTTCACATACAGCGCCATAAAGACCCTGCTTCCGAACATTTTGTCTTCGCACTTCGGCGACAATCTTCGGGCGATTCAGACAGAACTCGCCGTGGGCGGTTTTGTTTATGTTGCGCTGATTGCTTATCTGTCATTTCACGTATCGCACAAAATCGCCGGGCCGATATTTAGAATTGAAAAAGATATCAAGCACGTGATAGAAACGAATGACCTGAATTTCCGCTTCAAACTCAGGGAAAAAGACGAACTGCAGGAGCTTGCGGTTCTTCTGAACGAACTGATGGATTGCGTGAAGAGAAAAAAATAATAAAGGCGCGCTCAGCAATCTAATGCAACACTCACAGATAAAAAGTAAAATAAAAAGAGAGGAGGTTTGCTGTGAGAAACTGTTGTTATCAGAGCTTAAGTTCGCAAGAGGGGGAAGAAACAAGCCGCGGCTTGGCGCTGGGATTGTCTATTCGGGATATAGCAGGGGATTTGGCG
>PEVQ01000250.1 GCA_002780205.1 Elusimicrobia bacterium CG06_land_8_20_14_3_00_38_11 | reverse complement strand
TACGATTCGTTTGTTTATAATCTGGTCCAGTATCTCGGCGAATTGAATCCCGACATAAAGGTTTTCAGGAACGATAAAATCACGCTTTCTGAAATTGAAAAGTCTAACCCAACTCATATTGTTATTTCGCCGGGACCATGCACGCCAAAGGAAGCCGGCATTTCAGTAGATGTTGTAAAACATTTTTCCGGAAAAATTCCGATTTTAGGCGTGTGTCTCGGGCATCAGTCAATCGGCGCCGCTTTCGGCGGCAAAATAGTTCATGCAAAAAAACTTATGCACGGCAAAACATCTATGATTTATCACGACGGTAAAACAATTTTCAAGGGACTTAAAAATCCATTTGAGGCGACCAGATACCATTCGCTTTTAGTTGAAAAAAAATCACTGCCGAAATGTTTTGAAATTTCCGCTTGGACAAAAGACGACGAAATAATGGGACTCCGGTTGAAGCGACTTCCCACTTCCCACTTCCCACTTCCCGCTTGTGTGGAAGGAATCCAGTTTCATCCGGAATCAATTTTAACAAAACCCGGCAAAAAATTATTAAAAAACTTTTTGAAGTTAAAACAGAAATAATGAAAAATATAATTGTAAGTGTTCCGTCGGCACAGATAGAAAATAAAATACTTTTAATCAGAGGGCAAAAAGTCATTCTTGACAGGGATTTGGCGGAACTTTACGGAGTAACCACAGGAAATCTCAATCTGGCGATTAGGAGGAATATTGAACGGTTTCCAAATGACTTTATGTATCAACTTACAAAAGAAGAATTTCAAAACTTGATATTGCAATTTGCAACATCAAGATGGGGTGGTGCAAGGAAACTCCCATATGCATTTACCGAGCAAGGCGTTGCAATGCTGTCCAGTGTCCTCAGAAGCGAGAGAGCCATACAGGTAAATATCGGCATTATGCGCGTCTTTGTGAACATAAGAAGAATAGTTTCCACCAGTAAAAAATTCACTAACAGAATAGATGCGATTGAACACAAAGTGGAAAATCATGACAAGAAAATCAAAACAATATCTAGGGCAATACATTCCATTCCGTCTGCGACACCCGAAGCGGTATTGATTTCCCCGGAAAAGCCATTCACGAACAAGAAAAATTTTAAGGATATGATTAAATCCTGCAGAAAATACATTTATTGGATTGATAAATATTTTTCAAAAATCGGATTGGAACTGTTAGCCGATTGAGTGGACATCAAAAGAGTGAAAACTATAAAAATTTTGATGTCCGATGACAAAGTTGACGATAAATTAAAAAATTCATTCAAAGATTTCAAGCAGGAGTTCCGAAATAATAATGTAATATGCGAATTGGGAGCAATATCTGACAATAAAATTAAGTCGGTCATTCACGACCGGTGGCTAATCTCTGCCGATTCTTGTTTTAATGTGCCGTCAACGGATATATTAGCAAGAGGGCAATATAGCGAGATAAAGAAAACTCCGAATAAACCGCCGTTTGAAAAATGGTGGAATGAAAGTACAGATATTATAAGCATGGAGTGAAATAAACTGGCAAGTTATTCTATGAGAAATACTATAAATTCCGAATTGAATACAAAAAATAGTTCTGAAATAAAAACTGAGAATAAGGCATATATTCGCTTTTTGTATTGCCTTACGATAATCTTTGCTCTCCTATCAGGACTTATAGTATCTATTTTATGTGAGATTATTAGTAGATATTCTAATTTTGATACTTCTACTCCATTCTCAATTACTCCTGCTATTATTAGTATATTTGTTTTTATCGTTTGGCTGGGAATTTTTATTTTTACATATAGGCAATCTGGCCGACAAAAATCATATTTGTGGCTGCTATTTTTTAGCATCTTTGCTATATGGCCAATTAATGTTACTATATGGTTTTTTATATTGTTTTTTGTAAACCATGGATTACTTGGTATTCCATTTGCACCATAGTGCGGAATTCAATAAAAGGAATGGGGTCAAACAGGAAATTTTTAAATTTTTCTAATACTCAAATTTCTAAAGAGGTGGAAAATGATTAAAGAAGCGATTGCGAAAGTTGTTCAGAAAGAAAATTTAACTGAAAAAGAAGCGATTGATGTAATGACTGAAATTATGACGGCTCAGGCAACGGAATCGCAGATTGCATCTTTTATTACCGCTTTGAGAATGAAAGGCGAGACGATTGACGAGATTACCGGCTGCGCAAAAGTGATGCGTGAACATGCCACAAAAATAATTGTAAAAAAACATGCAGTTGATATCGACAGGGACGAAATAAATATTGACTGGGAAACTATTGTTGACACCTGCGGAACGGGAGGCGACAAAACCAAGACATTCAATGTTTCTACTGCAACGGCATTTGTGGCGGCGGGTGCGGGAGTTGTGGTTGCAAAACACGGAAACCGCGCCGTTTCGTCAAAATGTGGGAGTGCGGATGTCCTTGAAGAACTCGGAATAAATCTTGAATTACCGAGAGAAAAAGTTGAGGAGTGCATAAATAAAATAGGCATTGGTTTTTTATATGCTCCGCTTTTACATTCCGCTATGAAATATGCAATCGGACCGCGCCGCCAAATCGGCATCAGAACAATTTTTAATATTCTTGGTCCTCTTACGAATCCTGCAGGTGCAAACGCACAGGTGCTCGGCGTTTATTCTCCGGATTTAACGGAAACGCTCGCTTTCGTTTTAAAAAATCTCGGGTCAAAAAGCGCCTTTGTGGTGCATGGAATCGACGCAATTGACGAAATTTCTATAACGGGTAAAACCCAAATCTCGGAATTAAAAAACGGCATCATAAAAACATACACGGTAAAACCTGAAGATTTCGGACTAAAAAAAGCAAAAGTTGGTGATATTGCCGGAGGCGACGCAAAAGAAAACGCAAAAATAATTTTGGATATACTTACAGGGAAAAAGGGTCCGAAACGGGATATCGTCCTGTTAAATACTGCGGCGGTTTTAACGGCAGCGGGAAAATCAAAAAATTTCAAAGAAGGAATAGAACTTGCCCAAAGGTCAATTGATTTAGGCAAGGCGCTTAAAAAATTTGAGGAATTAAAAAAATACTGTGGAAAGGGATAGCCACAGTTCACAGAGAGAAAATTCTGACAGGATTTACAGGATAAGACAAGGACTTAAAAATCCTGTTAATCCAGTCAAAAAGGTTTAGAAAGTTTTCGTTGTAATCTGCGTTCAGAAAAAAATGAACATTCTTGACGAAATCGTTGAATATAAAAAGTTAGAACTTGCTCGCAAAAAAGAGCGGCTGCCAATTTCCAAAATCTGGTCCGATATAGAAAAAATGCCGGCTACGCGTAATTTTAAGTCGGCAATTTCCAAACCAAATCGCATCAACCTGATTGCCGAGATAAAAAGGGCATCGCCGTCTGCAGGTGAAATCGTTGAAAATTTTAATGTTGAGAAAATCGCAAAACAGTACGAAGAAGCACATTCTGATGCTATTTCCGTTCTGACCGAAACAAAATATTTTCAGGGCGATATTTTTCACATTGACCTTGTAAGGCAGATTTCGGAACTTCCCATTTTAAGAAAAGATTTTATTGTTGACGAATACCAAATTTATGAGTCAAGATATTTCGGCGCTGATGCGGTTCTTCTTATTGCGGCGATATTAGATATTGAAAAAATAAAAAAATTTCTTAAAATAGCGAGCGAATTGAATCTTTCGGCGATAGTTGAAATTCATAATGAAGAAGAATTAAAAATTGCATTGAATACGGATGCGAAAATTGTAGGCATCAATAATAGAAACCTTTCCGATTTGACAGTTGACATAAATACAACATTAAATTTGAGAGAAAAAATTCCCGGCGATAAAATAATTATTTCGGAAAGCGGGATAAAAACAAGTCAGGATATTGAAAAACTGAAAAATATCGGAATAAACGCCGTTCTTATCGGAGAACATTTTATGAAATCGCAGGATATAAAAAAATCGGTGGCGGAACTTTTTGGATAAAGGGAGGTAGTATATGGATGATGTGAAGATTTTACTGTCAGAATCGGAATTGCCTCAAAAGTGGTACAATGTTCAGGCGGATTTGCCGGAACCGTTGAAACCGCCGCTGAAACCGAATGGGACACCGGTAGGACCGCAGGATTTGTCGCCGATTTTTCCGATGGAGTTAATAAAACAGGAGGTCTCGCAGGAAAGATGGATAGAAATTCCCGACGAACTTCTTGATATTTATAAACTATGGAGACCTTCGCCGCTATGCCGCGCAAGACGGCTTGAAAAATATCTAAAAACACCGGCAAGAATTTATTTCAAAAATGAGTCGGTATCTCCTGCGGGAAGTCATAAACCCAATACCGCAGTCGCGCAGGCATATTACAATAAAAAAGCCGGAATAAAACGGCTGGCAACAGAAACCGGAGCGGGACAGTGGGGAAGTGCGCTTTCATTTGCCTGTAATCTTTTCGGACTTAAATGCACCGTGTATATGGTTAAGGTTTCCTACGACCAGAAGCCCTACAGAAAATTCATGATGCAGGTTTGGGGCGGTAAAGTTTTTGCATCGCCTTCCAATTTAACACAATCGGGAAGAGTAGTTCTTACAAAAAATCCTGATTCGCCGGGCTCGCTCGGAATTGCAATTTCCGAAGCAGTGGAAGATGCTGCAACGCACGACGATACAAACTATTCGCTCGGCAGCGTATTAAACCATGTAATTTTACATCAGACAATCGTCGGACTTGAGACGCAGAAACAGTTAAAAATAGCGGGAGAAAATCCGGATATTCTTATCGGATGCGTCGGAGGCGGAAGTAATTTCGGAGGATTTGCCGCCCCGTTCGTCCCGGAAAAACTCAAAGGTAAAAATATAAAAATAATTGCAGTGGAGCCGACATCCTGTCCTACCCTCACGAAAGGACCGTTCAGGTATGATTACGGCGACATCGCGAAACTTACCCCGCTTTTGATGATGTACACGCTTGGTCATTCATTTGTCCCGCCGGCAATTCATGCGGGAGGATTGAGATATCACGGAATGTCGCCGATTGTATCATTGTTGTTCAATAAAAAAATAATAGAGGCAGTTGCATATCCGCAAAACACCGTGTTTGAAGCAGCAGTAGTTTTTGCAAAAACTGAGGGAATTTTACCCGCTCCGGAGACGGCGCATGCTATAAAATGCGCAATTGATGAAGCGATAAAATGCCGCGAAACAAAACAGGAAAAATGCATAGTGTTCAATTTCTCCGGGCACGGACATTTTGACATGGCGTCATATGATAAATATCTCTCCGGCAAACTTGAGGACTATGAACTTCCTGGCGAAGAAATCAAAAAAGCGCTGGGAGAACTGCCGGAGATAAAATGACAAAAATAAAAATCTGCGGAATTACAAACGAAAAAGATGCGCTTTGGGCGGCAAATGCCGGCGTGGATTTCATCGGACTTAACTTCTATAAAAACAGCCCGAGGAAAATATCCGTTGATATGGCGAAAAAAATAACGGCAGCACTTCCCGAATTTGTGAAATCCATAGGTATTTTTGTGGACGAGGAAATTGAAATAATCCTGAAAATTATAAAAAAAGTAGGACTGGGTGCAGTTCAACTTCACGGTAATGAAACGCCGGAATACTGTGCCCAACTGAAAGAAAAAATTTCAGCGACCGTGCCGGCAAATCTTTTGTGGGAAGGCAAACCGCAGATAATAAAAGCGTTCAGAATTAAGCCCGGTTTTTCAACCGAACAAGTGTTCGGTGCCGAACAAGTGTTCGGTGCCGAACACCCTTTAAGTAAATATCAGAATGTAGATTATTTTCTACTGGATACATTCATAGAAGGTGCGGCAGGGGGGACAGGCCAAACATTTAATTGGGATATAGCATTGGAATTCAAAAAAATAGGAAAACCGATTTTTCTCTCTGGCGGACTGACACCGGAAAACGTATCTGAAGCGATAAAAAAAGTTGAACCCTTTGCAGTGGATGTCTGCTCGGGAATAGAACGCACGCCGACCCGCAAGGACTACGACAAGATGCTGGCTTTCGTCAAAGCGGTAAGGAAAATATAACTTGACAAAAACCCGATTTTGTGTTATAAATAAAGGTTTTGTAAAGTAAAAAATGGTAGCCACAGAATGGCACAGAAAAACACAGAATTTTTA
>PEVQ01000080.1 GCA_002780205.1 Elusimicrobia bacterium CG06_land_8_20_14_3_00_38_11 | reverse complement strand
CATTCCCGTTTTTACATCAACCGAAAATTCCGGATTTTTTTTCAGGATTTCTACGCCTTCTTTTACCAGCGGATCCGAAATAAGAATTTTTTTCACCCCGCACCTCCTATAAAAATCACAATGTAACCCTTGCGCTTTCTTCGCATTTTATTGTTTTAAAAGAAAAAAATAACTTTTGTAATCGCTGATTTCATATCAGCGTAAACACGCAAATTAAAATTTGCGATTACATAATCAGTATCTACCTGTGGAACCGAATCCGCCTTCGTTCCTTTTTGTTTTATTCAAGTTTTTTACTTCACACCAGTCAATCTTTTCTACTTTACAGAGTGCAGCTTGAGCAATTCTTTCGCCAAATTTTATTTTTACTGTCTTATCTGAAGCATTATGTAGAATCACGCAGACCTCGCCTCTATAACTTGAATCAACCGTGCCCGGTGTATTCAACACTGTGATTCCTTTTTTTAATGCTAATCCGCTTCTGGGCCTTATCTGTAACTCGTAGCCGGAAGGGACTTCCACCTTTATACTTGTCGGGATAATTTTTCTTTCAAACGGCTTGAAAACAACATCCCCGCCGGCATTTATTAAATCAACACAGGAATCACCGTTATGCTGATACTGCGGCAACTTCGTTTTTTTCCTCAATCTTACTACACTCACTATCATTTTTCTCCTTCAAGAAATAATTTCCCTTGTGCCTGTCTTTCAACTCACCAATTTTTGATTTATTCCAATTTGTTATCCTTGAATAATATCCGACAATTCTTGTAATACCATGAACATTTTTTGAACCGCAGGAACAACTCTCTTTTAATCCACGAATGATTCTGTTGCAATCATCACAAATAGTAAATTCAGGCGATATTGTGATTTGAGCACATCTTGTATTACGCCATACCTTCTCAATGAGATTGGATATTGACAACAAGTCAGGTTTCTCTTCTCCAATAAATGCATGAATAATTGCACCGCTTTCAATAAGTGTATGGAACATGCTCTGCTTTGTTATTCTTTCAATGAGTCCTATCGGGGCATTCGCTGCAAAATGGATGCTGTTTGTGTAATAATACTGATCGCTATCTATATTTCCTTTCACTACTTCCTTCGCTTCGGGAAATTTTTGTAAATCAACCTTTGCTAATCGTCGTGCCGCTGATTCCGCCGGGCTTTCTTCAAGAGCAAATTTTAAGTTATATTTTTTTTCGTAGTCTTTACATTTCAAATTCATAAATGAAATAATTTTTAGACCCAATTTGAATGTCTCTTCATCCTCGTGCAGTTGTTTCCCAGTCAGACACTGCACACATTCATTAAGTCCGAGCATACCTATTATATATGTTGCCTTTTCAAGGTCAACATATGGCCTATTATCTTGTGCATTTTTACCTAT
>PEVQ01000077.1 GCA_002780205.1 Elusimicrobia bacterium CG06_land_8_20_14_3_00_38_11 | reverse complement strand
TAAGGTTGTTGAATAATCCCGATTTGCGAAAAAAGTTTTCGCAAGCCGCAAAAAAAAGAGTGCAGGAATTTGATATTGATTTAATGGTTTCTCAGCAGGAAAAACTGTATTTATCCTTGACTAATAACTTAAAAATAGTAAAATAATACAAAATTATGAATTACAAAATAACTTTGATACCCGGTGATGGAACGGGACCCGAAATAGCGGAATCAACAAAAAAAGTTTTGGATGCAACGGGTGTTAAAATTGACTGGGAAATCGTTGAAGCGGGAATAGACGCTGCTGAAAAATATGGAACGCCTCTTCCCGAAAATGTTCTTGAATCAATCAGAAAAAATAAGATTGCAATAAAAGGACCGATTACAACGCCCATCGGCAGCGGTTTCCGTTCAATAAATGTCTTATTAAGAAAAGAACTTGATTTGTATGCCTGCCTTCGCCCTTGCAAATCATACATAGGCGTAAAATCAAAATATGCTAATATTGACCTCGTAATTGTAAGAGAAAATACCGAAGATTTGTATGCCGGTGTTGAATTCCCGGCTGAATCTTCCGAATCAAAAAAAATAATTGAACTATCGGCAGGAAAAATCAGAAACGGTTCCGCAATAAGCATAAAACCTATTTCCCGATTTGCGACTGAAAGAATTGTAAAATTCGCATTTCAATATGCACGAAAAAACAAGAGAAAAAAAGTCACTGCTGTTACAAAAGCAAACATAATGAAATTTACCGACGGACTTTTTTTAGAAACCGCAAGGGAAGTAGCAAAAAATTATTCGGATATTGAATATGAGGAACGACTTGTTGACAATATGTGTATGCAATTAGTGCAAAAACCGGAACTCTATGATGTGCTTGTTCTTCCCAACCTTTACGGCGATATTATTTCTGATTTGTGTGCCGGACTTATCGGTGGACTTGGAATTGCGCCGGGTGCAAATATCGGCAAAGACATTGCCCTTTTTGAACCGGTTCACGGTTCGGCGCCGAAATACAAGGGTTTGAATAAGGTCAACCCGACAGCGATGATTTTGTCCGGTGTTTTAATGCTTGACTATCTCGGCGAAAAAAATGCTGCAAAGAAACTGGAAAAAGCGGTAGCAAATGTAATCGCTGAAAAAAAAGTTGTAACATATGATTTAGGAGGAGCAGCAAAAACATCCGAAATGGCAGATGAGATAATTAGAAAATTAAAAATGTAAAATGTAAAATTAAAAATTTATGTGAAAAGTTTAAATAAAAAACTCCACAATTTTTCATTTTTACTAACAAGAGCGGAATATACTTTACATGGAAGATGGTGTCATGCTGAACTTGATTCAGCATCTATAGACCCTG
>PEVQ01000199.1 GCA_002780205.1 Elusimicrobia bacterium CG06_land_8_20_14_3_00_38_11 | reverse complement strand
CTGTCTAATAAAGGACCGGATATTTTAGAAATATATTTCTGTATAACAAACGGCGTGCAGGTGCATTCTTTCGTCGGATGACCGTAATATCCGCAGGGACAGGGATTCATCGCCGCAACCAGCATAAATCTTGCGGGATATGTTAAAGATGCCTGTGCACGGGAAACAGTTACAACGCCGTCTTCAAGCGGCTGCCTCAAGACCTCTAAAACATTTCTGTGAAATTCCGGCAATTCGTCCAAAAATAAGACGCCGTTATGCGAAAGCGAAACCTCGCCGGGTTTCGGATACGAGCCACCGCCGATTAACGCGACATCGGAAATAGTGTGATGAGGCGAACGGAAAGGTCTGGTTGCGATAAGCGACGAATGGGTTGATGTAAGCCCGGATATTGAGTGAATTTTCGTCGTTTCAATGGCTTCCTCAAAAGACATCGGAGGAAGCACCGTCGGAATTCTTTTGGTGAGCATCGTTTTTCCGCTTCCGGGAGAGCCGATTAAAAGTATATTGTGGGCGCCGGCACAGGCAACCTCCACCGCCCTTTTGACAAATGCCTGACCTTTAACATCCTTAAAATCAACTTCGTAATGCGAAGCGGACGAAAAAAGTTTGAGCAAATCAATTTTGTAAGGTTGCGATTGCGGCTCAGTTGCAATTATCTCAACGGCTTTTTTTAACTCTGATGCGGGATAAACATTCAGTCCGTCGACAATCGCCGCTTCGTTTTTATTCATTTCAGGCAGAACCAGTCCGTCGAATTTTTCCTCTTTAAGTTTTATCGCAATGGGAAGAACACCGTTAACCCGTCTTATTGAACTGTCAAGCGAAAGTTCGCCCAGTAACGCATATTTTTTATCGCCGGTTTTTATCTGCTCCGTCGCAAGAAGAATTCCTATTGCAATCGGCAGGTCAAAAATTGCACCCTCTTTTTTTACGCCGGCGGGCGCTAAATTAACGGTAACTTTTTTCGTCGGAAAATCAAAACCGGAATTTTTTATCGCGGAAATTACTCTATCACGGGATTCTTTAACGGATGTGTCGGGAAGCCCGACTATGTTGAAAGTGGGAAAACCGCTGGATATATCAACCTCAACGGTAACGATGTAGCCGTTTATTCCGTAGACGGATGCGGAAAGCACTTGCGAAAGCATAAATTTTTCTCCTTACAGGTTCTGCTCAATTATTTCTTTGAGTTCAAATAGAGACGGCAATCTGTAAATATCCCTTATAAAAATTCCGCGACGGGTGTTTTTTCTCCACGAAAGATAGGCGACTTTGTTGTTTGACGATACCTGCGGCAGTGACGACGAATAATACTTTTCGCTTACGAGCGCCTCGGTCTTTTTCG
>PEVQ01000124.1 GCA_002780205.1 Elusimicrobia bacterium CG06_land_8_20_14_3_00_38_11 | reverse complement strand
TAAGACAGAGATTAAGAGATTGAGCGACCGAAGGGAGTCCCGTAGGGAATATTGAGAGATTAGGAACTGACGCAAGAAATAAAGGGGACGGAGGAAAATCGGTTTAGTCCCTCTAACCGTTATAACCGTTATTTTATTGAGCGCATCAATTATGGTTTTTATAAAGTTTTTCATCCCACAAGGATCCCTTTCAGTCATTTTAAGTTTTGTAAATTTCACTTCTGTGTCCTATTGTAAAAACAGTTATCATTTTTTGAGCATGATTTATTCCGTATATCACCCGCCAGTTACCAATACGCAATTTGTAAACACCTCTGTAATTTCCGCCGAGCATTTCAGGTCTTATATTTTCAATATACTTTGCCAGCCAGTGAATTTTTTTGATTATTCTTTCTCTTGTTGATTTATCTAATTTTTCTAAATCTTCATCTGCTTCGGGCTGATATGCAACTTCATACATTAAATTTTACTCCATATTTTTTTGCAATTTCTTCTTCCGGAATTGTCTTTTTTTTATGTTTTAAAACGGAATTTAATTTTTGTTTGAATTCAGCCCGTAGTTCTACTCCATAATCCGGGTCTCTTAATAATGTTTGGAGTTTTTTATTAACAATCCTTTCAACAACTTTTTCAATCAAGGGTAAAGTAACGATGTTTTCACTTGCTTTGTAAGTCACTTGGTTTTCTTTTACTCGCATAATCTATCTCCTAAAAACAAGTATCGGAATGGTTCTGGTTTTCATGATATTTCTAATTTTCACAAAAATTAAAAAATGATAACCTACATTTTTTGCTTTTTCTGCAACCTCCGTTTTTTACTTTACCGTCGGTAGAACAAAACCTATTCAACTACTTTCGCAACTACGCAACTACGGAAGTAGTTGAATACCAACTCAAAAAAATATAGCGCAAAGAACCAATCACATTTTTATTATTTTGCTTTTACCAAAATTAAGTATACCATAAAAATCCAATTTTGTCAAGGGTTTTTTTCACATTCAACAACAAATTTTTTGCCGTCGGTTCTAACGGTAATGTTCCCGTCTTCATCCGTCCTGTAAATATTTATATCCGCATCCTGCAATTTTGCGAGAACTCCGGAATACGGATGCCCGAAAGTATTATACTTACCGACTGAAATAACAGCAATTTCCGGATTAACCGCTTTTAGGAATCTTTCGGATGTAGATGTCGCAGAACCGTGATGTCCTATTTTCAATATGTTTGACCGAACTTTATCGCCGTAAGTTTTTATGGCAAAATCTTCCGCTTCATACTCTATATCAGCCGTAAAAAGGAAACTGACATCTCCGTAAGCCAGACGAACCGCAACCGCATTGTTGTTTTCTCCCTCAAAATAAAAATCACGGGGAGGAGTAAAAATTTCAAATTTTACCGACGGGTCAACATCAAAACTATCGCCTTGTTTTAGAACGGAAGTTGCAATTCTTTCGGAATCAATAACTTTATGCATCTCTTCATATTCCGGCTGGTCGGAGACAATTCCGTTTTCGCATAACAATCCGACAGGAAACTTTTTTAAGACGGCCGGCATACCGCCGATGTGATCGCCGTCGGCATGTGTTGCAATTACAAAATCCAACTTTTTTATTTTTTGAGTTTCAAGAAACGGCACAACGACTTCTTCGCCGGGGTCATAGTTTGACTGCTTCCAGTAGGGCGTGCCGCCGACATCAATTAAAACGTTTTTTCCGCCCGGAGTTTTTATAAAAATTGAATCGCCCTGACCGACATCAATAAATGTAACGACAAGTTCTCTGACAAGCGGCTTGTATTCATTCGCCGGAACTTCAAGATAAACTTTTGGTTTAGGCGGCTCTTTCGGAAGTGTCGTACAGCCGGTAAAGAAGCAATTAAAAATGTAAAATGTAAAATGTAAAATGAACGCAAAAAATAATCCACAATTTTGAATTTTGGATTTTGAATTTTGAATTGCCTTTATCCTCATTTCTTAAATCCCAGTGATTTTATTGTGTAGGTTTCACCGTCGGTTGAAACAAAAATCGTTCCCTCTTTGTCGGTTCTGTGAAGTTCAATGTTGAAATCATTATATCGTCTCACTGTGTCGGAGTGCGGATGCCTAAATCTGTTGTATCTTCCGCAGGAAATAACGGCGATTTCCGGATTAACCGCATCAAGAAAATACTCTGTTGAAGATGTTTTTGAGCCATGGTGCGGAACTTTTAATATAACGGACGAAACTTCCGATTTTTTATTGTTGCCGACCAACTCGTCTTCCGCAAGTGCTTCCGCATCGCCGGTAAATAAAAAAGATATGTCTTTATATGCAATTCTCAACACAATGGAATTATTATTGGGGTCTTCAAATAAATTATTTTTTCTCGGCGATAAAACTTTTACAGTTAAATCCGGGTCCCAGTTAAGAATATCGCCTTGCTGAGCAATTTTATACGGTATTTTTTTCAATTTTATTATTTGAAGAAATTTTTCATATATCGGCGAGGGATAAGAAAATCCGGAATCATAGACAATACCCACGGGAAACTTTTTCATAACACTTAACAGACCGCCGATATGGTCGGCATGCGCGTGAGAGGCAACGACATAATCAATTTTTGTGATATTTTTTTTGACTAAAAAAGGAATAACTATTTCTTTACCGGCATCAAATTCATCGTCGCCGACGGCGCATTGTCCGGCGTCAATAAGAATGTTTTTACCGTTAGGCGTTCTGATAAATGCGGCATCACCCTGACCGACATCGAGAAAATATACATACAGATTCTTTGCGGGATGTTCCTGTCGACCGTAAAAAACTTGTATGTTTAATATAACTGTCGCAATGACAAAAAGCAATAAAATCCGCAATTTTAACAAAATAGTTTTTTTCATAATATTGTCGGTATCTTCAGAGACGACAAACCTATTCAACTACTTTCGCAACTACGAAACTACGAAAGTAGTTGAATGTCTTTAAAAAATTAAAATCTCACGCCGGCACTTGCCTTATTTGAATAGCCCAAATCTCCGACATTTGAAAACGCATAATCAAACACAAAATCCTGTTTCTGACTATAGACAATACCGAAACCGAATGTTAAAGGTTCAATACCCGTTAAGTCATCCCGGAAAAGTTTATAGCCGAACCGCAATACAAAAATTTCCGATAACATATACTCAAAACCTATGCCTGCCGTCATATCGGCTACAAACGGATAATCCACTTCGGTATTGGCCGTGAGTTTTTCCTCAAACAATCTCAGAGAAAAACCTACTTTAAGTTTTTTAGGCAAGTCCGATTTATCTCCGGGCCCCATACTTCCACCGAGATTCAAAAGAGAAATTCCAAAATTCAAAGGCATATCATTTATCTGGGTCATATACAAACCGCCCAAGTCCGCGGCAAAACCTGTCCCGGATTCCGAATCAATTTTTTCGGATAGATATTTTAATGAAACGCCCAACGAAATATTCTGAAAAAATTCCGAGCCGTAACCGATGCTTAAACCGGTATTCTTCACGTCATAACTTCCGGTTTCATCTTTCGTCTCTCCTCTTTTCGTAATACTTCCCGAATTGAGATACATAATTCCCACGCCCAAACTTCCTGTTTGACCGAACGGCATCGCATAACTCAAACTGCCGACTTTTGTATCCTGTATCCATGAATTATAAGAAGCCATCAATTCTTTCCATGTGACGAGCGATAAACCTGCGGGATTCCAGAAAATCGCCGATGAATCGTTGGCAAGCGCTATGAAAGTTTCGCCGAGAGAAGAAGGACGGGCGCCATATGAAAGTTTAAGAAATTCAGCGGAAGTTGTGCCTGCCGATTTTGCGTATAAAACGCAAAACTGCCCTATAAATATCAACTGACATAAAATTATTTTAACAAATTTTTTGTATTTCATTTTTTTATTTTATTGTATCGGAAACTGAATCTGATACTAACGATTACGGCGATAAAAGAAACGATGACAGCGATAATATCAATGTAGATTATATCACTGTAATCTGCCGTTTAATCGTTGTAATCATTGTGACAAAGTCGCACACCCTGTATCGGTAAAATCAAAGCTATTCAACTACTTTCGCAACTACGCAACTACGGAAGTAGTTGAATACCCTATGTCGATACTTTCGCCCCTGTAAAAGGATTTCCTTTGGTCACAACTACGAAACTACCAAAGTAGTTTAACGGTTATCTCTCAATTCTTTGATTATGTTTTTCTAATGCCAAAAAATACGGTTTAAGGACTTTCAATAAATCAACAGGCATTCTTCTTTCCCGTTTTGTATCTATTATTGAGTAATAAATCCGATTTTTTTCCCGTCTGTATTTTACTATGTGGGCATTTTTTAGTACGGTCAGATGTCTTGAAACAAGCGGCAAATTTACCCGCAATTCATAAACAATTTCAGAAACACTTGACTCTTTTTTCTTGTACAGAAACTTCAAAATTTTCAAACGAACAACGGAGCCCAATGTAGTAAATAATCTTGCATAATTCAAAGCATTCCTGTCAACCGTTATCATTTTCCCCCCTTTATGACTGCGAACTTTTCAGTCGCAAAAAATGTTTTGTCAGCGGTTGTCGCCTCAATTTTTAATATGTACAGACCGCTTGCAACTTTTTCACCGTCATCATTAACACAATCCCACGGAACCTCATTATAAACACCTGGAGTTATTATGGGGTTACATTCCCATACAAGTTCTCCGGAAAGAGTATAAATTTTTATCGCAGCCGACGTTACATTTGACGAGAGTTCAAATCCGATCGTAGTTTTATTTTTTGCCGGAGACGGATATATAACAACATTACTAATCGCTTTTTTATCCGGCGTGGCAACAGGTCCTGCCTGAAGGTAAAGTTTTTGGAACTCTTCATAATATACCTTTGCAATCCCTGTTGAATAAATTATGAGTGTATTTTCATCATTCACCGTATTGGCATTATTAGACCAGTTGTGAGAACCGGTTATAACTTTTGCATTCGTAGTGAAAGGGTCAATCACTCCGAATTTGTGGTGAAGATTATAATTTATGTTGCTGGCATTGGCATCATAAGTAACGCACGCGCCGGCCGAGCGAAGTTTTGCATATGTGGACTGGCTGTCGGTTTGCGTAATGTCAAAAATGCCATAAACTTCTACGCCTTGTTTCATAACATCAACAAGCGAATCGTATATTTGTGAATCATCGGAATTGGTTGTAAAACTGAACAGACAAAAACTAACTTTTTCTTTGGCGGATGGAATGAGATTTGTCCCTTTGATTTCATTGGCAATTACTTTATTTGTTCCGCCGACGGTTGGTGAGTTATACGGTGAAAAATAAATTTTCACCTTAACACCATTAATATATTCTGTCTTCCCGTTATTAGAAGTGAGCGTCTTTGTTGAACCAAAGCGGTTATTATTATACATTTCAACAAATTCATTTTTGTAAATTTCAGCAACGGCAGTTGAACGAACTACAATAACATTATTATTATTTTGATAGGTCTCGTTATCCGTAGGATTCCACGAGCCCGTCCATACCGATGAATCTTTTATAACACAAAATTTGTTATGAACTTGATTGCCGAGTGTCGTGCGGATTTTATTAGTAGTAGTAATGCTATTAAAAGTAGTGGTGCTTACTTCATCGGCATCGCAAATAAGATAAACTGCGCTCCCGCGACTATAGGCAAGATTTAACGCAGCAATTGCTGTAGAATTATTAATATCATAAAATGCAGCATAAATCGTTGTCTTTTGATTTAATGTTGCAGAATTGATAAAATTGTAAAATTTGAAATCAAGTTTGGCATTTTCTTTTGCTTTAGGGTCATATGTGCCGGAAGAGTTGGGCTCGTTAAAATAGACCTCAAAACCCGGCGGGATTTCGCAAAAAAGATTGGGAAAAGGAAATAAATAAGAACTGATAATTAGGAAAATACTTAAAAATTTAATTTTCATTTTAATACTTTAGTGCTTTGTTAATTTTTGGGCTTTTTTGAGCAACTTTTCCGTCTCAAAAAAGGATACCTAAGAAAAATCTAGATTTTTTATGTA
>PEVQ01000259.1:6301-10160 GCA_002780205.1 Elusimicrobia bacterium CG06_land_8_20_14_3_00_38_11 | reverse complement strand
TTTTCCGTTTTTTTTCATTTTCAATAATTCCGAATAAATATCTTGGACGGCGGCAACGGTCCCGCCAGGAGAATTTATTCTTAAAACAACCGCTTTAACGGAAGCATTTTCATTTAATTTTTTCAAACGTTTCACTATTTTTTCCGAATCGCGGCTAAACGGGTCGGAAGATTTCATAGATGCTTTTATTGGTCCGAGTATGTTGACTACGGCAATTTTATCCTGCGAAATGCCAATCCTTGATTTTTTTTCAATTTTTTCTGACGGTTTGGAAAAAACAATCCAAAATCCAAGTATTACCGATACAAAAAATAAAGTTGCAATAATTATTGCCAGTTTATTTCGTTTCATAAGTTTTTACCTCCGACATAATTTTTTTGGTTTCATTTTTTATTTGACCGTAATCAAATCCGTATCTTTCGGAAATTTTTAAGAAGGTTTCGCCGCGGTTCCGTCTTTTTATTATATCTTCCGACGATTTTTCAATTTTTTTTGATATCAAAATAACCTTGATAAGTTCGCTGTATCCCAATCCGTTGTTTTTAATTTTTTGAATTTCCGCCGCCGTCATTTGCCACCATGTAACATTTTGTGAAAGATTTTTACAAAACGGTTCTATTGTCATCGGTTTTTCTTTTTCTTCTTTTTTGTTGTCGCGATATTCCTCTTGCTGTTCTTTTAAGTCATTTTCAAATTGGTCAATATGAGAAGAATCTGCGTTCGCAGGCGCGGTTATGTGCAGTAATAAAATAATTAGCAGAGCGAGTTCTGACGAGCGTCTCAAAGCGACCGCAGGGAGTCCCCGTGGGAATATTTGCTCCGAGCGATCTTTATTTTGCTGTAACATATTTAAAAAACGTAGCGTTCCGTTTATCTGATTTAACCTGTGCTGCCGCCATATTTTTCAGGTCTTTTTCCCATGATGCCGACTTAATTATTCCCCTGAAATTTACCGTCTGAGTGTATCCGGGCAATAGTTCAGTAATAGTTTTTTCATTTTCGCCGAGTATTTCGCCTCCGATAAGGTAAGTTTTTACGACGATATTTTTTTGTTTTTTGTTTGATACATTTTTTAGCACAATCGGTATGGAAAATTCTTCTTTTAATTTTAATTTTGCAGGTAAATTAATCTCTGCTGTTATTTGTAAAAGTCTGTTCAGCCGTCTCATTTCTGTGATGGCCGCGGCTCCTGCCAATAGCCATTCTTTAGCCGAATACGGTTTTATTCTTCCCCATAACGCTCTTGCCAAATCGTGAACAAATACAGCGTCGGCAGTTCTATCGTTGTAAATCTTTTTTGTTGCACCCGATAAGCGGTTATAAAATTCCTCCGGCCCCGGTGGATTAAGAATTTTTTGATGAAGGGGCCAATCAACTACATTTCCGAGCACAAGATTTGCCTGTCCCTTTTTTATGTAATTATGCCAATCATCCAAAAGTTTATCAAACTGTTGGCGGTCTGCCTCGTATAGCATTAAAGTGTCTATATCCATTCCCGCATCAGAAAACATTATCGGATCCTGACCGTGTTGCCAGCCCTTTTCCCATGTAAGTGTAAAAAGCCAGAGCGGTTTTTTAAGTTTTACTTCTTTTGTGATTCTGTTGATGATTTTTGAAACTTTGTGTGCCCGCCACCACTGCCACTGGTCTATAAGATTCATATTTCGTCTGGAAACTTTTTCATTTGCAAGCCAGCCCATTTTTCTAGCAGCATTGAATTTATCCCATCCGTCGGGAACCCTAACATCCATATCCTGAACGAATTCATCGACAAGTTCGTACCCGCCGAGTGCATTGCGGAGATAATCAAGTCCAATGTAGTCAATTTCGGGGATCTCGTTAAAAACTTTTATCAATTTTATGATATCTGAGACCCTTTTTTCGTCGGCAATTGATATTGAACGGGTTTCAATGGGGCCTCCTTTTTCGGAATTATATTCCATAGCATATTTGTAATTTTTGTATTTGTAAGTTCCGAATGTAAGATATGAGATGATGTATGTTCCGAATTTTAATTTTCTATTATGCGCTTCTTTTCCTAGTTCCGGTAATTTAGAGATGTTTTTTTCAATCCACGGGAAATGTTCGTCGGCATTCGGACTTTCTGCTTTTGTCTGTCCTGCGAGATACCAGAATGCGTCGGCACCTACGAACTCCGTCCAGTCAAACATTCCGCGCCAGTCGGTTTCAATACCATCTGGATTTATTATTTTAATTTTAGAAAGGGTTGTCATATTTTCAAATGTAAGCACTCCGAACCCGCTTGGAAAACACCTTTTAATTCCCCTGCGAATTATTTGAAAATTTTTAGATAAGGATTTTATGTTTTGCAAAATAAATGGTTCAGCGTGATATTTACCGTCGGCTGCGTTCCATGGACATGGCCAGTTGCCCTCCCACAGGTTTTTTTTGTTATTGTAAATTAAAGGAATTTTGCCAAGACCACCGATGGTGATTATCCTGTCTTTTTCTTTATAGACGGAAACATAAAATGGTTCATTTTTATATTTTTCTGCAAATTTTTTATTTTTGATTCTTGCAGTTATTTTTATGAATTCCCAGTGTAAATATGATTTTTTTTCCGCCGATAAAAAAATGTCGGTTTTTAAGAATTTTACAAGAGAATAAATTCCGAAAACCGCCGTCAAAATGAGCAGTAGAGAGATAAAACCAATTATTATTTTTTTCATCGTTCGGTGTCCATTAAAATAGTCACTGGCCCTTCGTTATGAATTTCAACGGTCATATCTGCCGCAAACTTTCCCGTTTTAACAACAAGTTGAGACTTTTTCATTTCACGCACAAACTTTTCGTATAATATATTTGCTTTTTCTGGCGGTGCAGCGTTCGTAAAATCCGGTCTCCTGCCTCTTTGACAGTCGCCGTAAAGCGTGAACTGCGATACTACCAAAATATCGCCTTTTATATCAGCCACCGAAAAATTAAATTTGTTTTTATCATCTGCAAAAATCCGCAAATTCAGTATTTTTTCAGAAAGCCAAGAGATGTCTTTCTCGGTATCGTTTTTTCCAACGCCCAGCAGAATTACCAGACCTTTTCCGGTTTCCTCTTTGATATTTTCGTAGATTACCGATGCCTTTTTTACTCGCTGAATAACCGCTTTCATATCGTTCCGCTCATTACACGGAAGCAACTCGGAACCCGCGCACAGAATTGAATCGGAACTGTTCCGTGTCTGTTCCGTGTTCCTTCATTCTGTGTCTGTTCCGTGGTTTTCTATAATC
Organism: Elusimicrobia bacterium CG06_land_8_20_14_3_00_38_11; assembly: GCA_002780205.1. GTDB lineage: Bacteria > Elusimicrobiota > UBA8919 > UBA8919 > UBA8919 > UBA8919. The sequence continues at coordinate 6,915 of PEVQ01000259.1, read as the reverse complement.
TCAAAAATTTCTTTTACGGAGTTCACTTTTATTATACCCGGAATATTCCATGTTTTAATTCCGATAACCGTTTTATCAATTGCTTTTGCAAGTCCGATTTCCGAGAGAGTCCCGTATTTGCCGGAAATTGCGATAATAATATCGGCGGTTCTTACGATGATTGCATTTCTTGCATGACTCATTGCTGTTATTATCGGTATATCAATATATTTGTTGGCGTCGTCTTTGTTTTTACCGGGAAGAATGCCGACAGTTAATCCGCCTGATTTTTTGGCGCCCTTGCAAGCCGCCTCCATTACTCCGCTCATACCTCCGCAGAGTAAAATATGTTTTCTTTTGGCAATTTCAGAACCGACTTCTTCTGCAATTTTTTCAATCTGCTTATCGCATTTATTCCCGCCGATAATTCCGATTATCATTTTTATTCGCTTCGCTTCCCCGACCTAAAGGTCGGGCTACATTGTTGTGTAAATTTACTCCATTGACGGTGGCTTGAAAGCCACCATTCCGCAAATTTGTTTTTATTTTACAAACACGTCCCCGACAGGAATCGAACCTGCATCAATGGCTTCGGAGGCCATCACTCTATCCGTTGAGCTACAGGGACATACTAC
>PEVQ01000259.1:188-6240 GCA_002780205.1 Elusimicrobia bacterium CG06_land_8_20_14_3_00_38_11 | reverse complement strand
TTGATTCAGCATCTATAGACCCTGAAACGAGTTCAGGGTGACAGACGAAGTACTTTACGGATGTAAAGTATTTTATGCTCCCCTTAGTAATTACATATTTTACTTATTTTTTTCTATTCGTCAACTTTTTTCGTATAAAGAACCGAAATTTTGTCGCTATAAATTTCCCGCCATTTCTTTACATCAATTTTTCTTTGCGGTTTCAAAAGTAAAAAATCTGTGTTCGCGGAGGTTTCAAATTTCTCAAAATAATTTTTAAGGAAAGATACGGGATAAACAGTATCATATCTGCCGTCAATTGCAACTTTGCACTGCGGATAGAGTTGCCAAATAAGATATTCGCCCCAGTTGAATTCGTTAAAAATATTGCCGCCGAGTTTTTTTTCTTTCAGAAAATTCACTGCATTGGCGGGAAACCTGCCATTATCCGTTATTTCAAACGATGGATTTTTTAGAGCAAAAAGCAATAGGAAAAATGGAAAAAATGCCGAAATAGTTAAAATCATAACGGTTGATCTTTTTTTGATGTTTTCAAAAAACGGTACCAGAAATGGCGCTGAAATTATTGCAAATACGGGAATATGCCTTGAATATCTGCTTGCGAATAAGATACTTATAAGTATAACCAAAAAGGAAAAATATTTTTTTTGGAAAAGATAAATTAGCGAACTGACAGCAGAAATAATCGCAATAAATACGAATAAGCAGCCGAGGAGCGGGAAATCGGATATTGTAAATTTGCCCCATTCGGTTATATATTTTGCGGTAAGCGGATTTGTAATTGCACGAAATATCGCGTTCCAAAGATTAAAATGGTAGGGCGTTATTAGTGATGCAAGCGGAAGTGCGAGAATAACAAAAAGATGCTTCCTGCTGAATTTTTCCAAAAGAAGGATTAGGGCAATAGATAAACCCGCAACAAATCCGCCGTGTGAGTTTGACCACAGGACCATTGTCGGGAACATTAAAATCAGAAACGGTAATTTTTCGGTTTTTTTGTATAAATGAAGCAAAAGACCGAAAATTGAAAGATAAAGATATGTGAATATCTGCGGTCTGAAAGATGCGCCGAGAAAAACAAGCGGCAGTTCAAAAAGATAAATTAAAAACAGCGTTTTGTAATTTGACGAATAGATGAGCATCGTCGAAAAAAGAAAACCGCCGGTAATCATACCCAAAATGACTTTTAGAAATATCAGTCCTTTGTCGCCGAATTTTTTATATGTTGAGTAAAAAATAACTTCCGATAACCATTCATGGTTCACCCATTTATTGCCGTAAGCGGTATATGAATAAAAATCCGTTTTTGGAATATTTTTTGTTTCAACAATTTGCTTGCCGAAAAAAAGATGTCCCCAGAAGTCCACATCCTGCCATCTGTTGTAAAAGAAAAAAGGGGCAGATATTAGCCCCGCAAAAAAAATAATTACAATTTGTTTTTTTATGTTAGTCACTTTTTTGAACGCAGATTACACGGATTTTCAACTGCGATTACACAGATACGACTTTAATTCATAATCCGATTTTATCTGCATAAAATTTTTTCTACCGATAAGAGCGCTTCATCCAATTTTGAAATATCTTTTCCACCGGCTTGTGCGAGGTCAATTTTTCCTCCCCCGCCCCCTCCTATGATTTTTGATATTTCTTTCACAATTATTCTGGCATCAAATTTTGCCGTGAGGTCTTTTGTAATTGACACGATGAATGTCGGTTTTTCGTTGATGATAGAACCCAATACTACAATGCCTGATTTGATTTTGTTTTTCAGATTGTCAGATGTGTTCCTGAGTTCATCTATGGATTTTGTTTCCGTTTTCACCGCCAGAAATTTTATTCCGTTGATTTTCTTAAGGTTTTTCAGTAAATCGTTTTCCTGTATTTTCGACGTTTTTGAAATGCCTTTTTCAAGTTTCTTTTTATCATCCGCGAGTTTTTGGAGTTTTGAAACAATTTCTGCCCGGGATGATTTCAATATCTCCGCCATTTCATCAATCGTATCCCGCTGTTTTTTCATAAAGTTGTATGCTTCTATTCCGGTTATTGCCTCTATACGCCGAAGCCCGCTCCCAATACTGCCTTCGGATAAAATTATAAACTGTCCGATTTCTCCCGTTGATTTGCAATGTGTTCCGCCGCACAGTTCCACGCTTTCCGGATTTTTTAGCGCAGCGTCGTTGCCAATAATAACGCAACGCACTTTTTCGCCGTATTTTTCGCCGAACAAAGCGAGCGCTCCCAATTTTTTTGCCTCGTCCACCGTTGTAATTTTTGTCGTCACCTTAAGATTTTCAAGAATTTTTTCGTTGATGCGTTTTTCTATTAAAGCAAGTTCTTCTTTTTTTAACTGTGTCGGTTGTGAAAAATCGAATCTGAATCTGTCGTCTGAAACGAGCGAGCCGCGCTGCACAATATGCGTGCCGATAATCTGTCTTAAACTCTTATGCAAAAGATGGGTCGCGGTATGGTTTCGCATAATATTTTTTCGTCTATCAATATCAATTTCGGCATCAACCGTTTCCCCTGCTTTGATAACGCCTTTTATGATTTTTGCTCTGTGGATGATAAGGTTTTCAACCGGTTTTTGCGTGTCAATTATTTCCGCTTGACTTTGGACTTCGGACTTCGGACTTCGGACTATTAACCTGCCTCTATCTCCCACCTGTCCTCCCATTTCCGGGTAAAAAGGCGTCTCTTTTAAGATTATTTCCGCTTCATCGCCTTCTTTTGCCTGCTCAATAATTTTTTCATTTTTTATTATCGCGATGATTGTTGTCGTCGCAAAAGTTTCATCATAACCCTTGAAAACGGTGCCTCCGAATTTTTTGTGAAGTTCAAAATAATTGCTCATATCAATATCTCCCGAACCCTTCCATGATGACTTGGAACGATTTTTTTGTTTCTCCATTTCATTCGTAAAATCATTTTTATCCGTTATAGAAATGCCGGATTCGTTAAGAAGTTCCTTAGTTAAATCAAGCGGAAAACCGTAGGTATCATATAAAACAAACGCATCTTTTCCGGAAATTGCCTTTTTATTTTTTTTTAGTTCTTGAAGCATTTCTATCCCGCGTTCCAGTGTCAGTAAAAATTTTTCTTCCTCCATTTTTACGATTCTTGCAATGTGCTCGCGGTTTGAATCCAGTTCGGGATACGCCGGTTTCATTACCTCAACCACTTCAACTGTGATTTTGTAAAGAAAAGGTTTGTCCAATTGTAATTTTTTTCCGTGAGTAATCGCTCTGCGCAGAATTCTTCTTAAAACATAACCCCGACCTTCGTTGGAAGGCAGAATGCCGTCGGAAATAAGAAATGCGATTGCGCGGCAGTGGTCGGCTATAATTTTCGTTGAAACATCATTTTCCGTCTGTGCAATGTTTTTTATAAAACTTATAATTCTTTTAATTTCATCAATTTCAAAATTTGTTTTTGCATTCTGAACCACGGCCGCCAGCCGTTCAAGTCCCATACCGGTATCAATATTTTTTTGCGGAAGATTTTTTAATGTGCCGTCGGCTTGCTTGTCAAACTGCGTGAACACAAGGTTCCAAATCTCAATATATCTGTCGCAGTCGCATCCCGGCCCGCAGGTTTTTTTCCCGCAGCCGTTTCCGATTCCGGTATCGTATAAAATTTCAGAACAGGGCCCGCAGGGTCCGGTTTCACCCATCTGCCAAAAGTTTGACGCCTCGCCTAATTTTACAATTTTGTTTAAAGGTAGGATTTTTTGCCAGATTTTGTATGCCTCATCGTCGTCTTTGTAGACGGAAGCGTAAAGTTTGTCTTTGTCCATTTTAAGTTCAGAGGTTAAAAATTCCCAAGCCCACGAAATCGCCTCTTTTTTAAAATAATCGCCGAATGAAAAATTGCCGAGCATCTCAAAAAAAGTGAGATGTCTTGCGGTATGTCCCACATTTTCTATATCGGATGTCCTGAAACATTTCTGTACCGATGCCGCCCGCTGGTAATCGCTTTTGATTTTTTGGTTGCCTAAAAAATAATTTTTGAACTGCACCATCCCCGCCGATGTAAAAAGCAGCGTCGGGTCGGAAGAGGGCACCAGCGAGTCGCTCTTAAAAACGGTGTGTTTTTTTTCCTCAAAAAACTTTAAAAACTTTTTTCTAATTTCGTTAGTTGTCATAAATTACTTGGTGCGCTTTAACGGGTTGCGTGTATCTGGAGTCGCTGAAAGCGATTTGGACGATGGCGTTAGCCCGAACCAGATACACGCTGTTAGACGCTGTTTTGGTCATTCTTCATCTATATCTTCAAGAAATGCTTCTTTGAGTATTTTCTTTGCTTCCTCTGGATGTTCATGCTTGAATTCGAGCCCTTTTATCAACCAGTTTAAATTCTCAGCACCTTTGAAATCTGGATCTTCTTCCTTTTGTGATTTCTTCCAAGTCTTTGGATTATTCTTCTTGTAAGTTGGGAGGAATGTATTATCTTGCTGGCTTTTTACAACCGTTTTACAAATTTCTGAAAACTCCAAAGCATACTTTTCAGATTCCATTGGCAATTCCTTATATACTATGAAGAGAGCTAATGCCCTAATGGACTTCGGAGATTCAAGGATTGAAAATTGGTAGGTATCCTTGTAAGAGATAAAATTCATTAGCCCACGTCCTTTTTTCTTAGCTTCCTGAGTTGATTTATATCGTTGTAGCCAAGTATTAGCCAAGTACCAATGTTCATCCATGCCAGGATTTGTTTCTTTAAGCTTTAAATATTGGTCTTCAATCGATTTGATGGTTTGCTCAGCTTTTGACGACGTGCTGTATTTCCTACTCATAGACTGGTATGCTTCGTCTATTTTAGTAAGCATTTTTTGCGTAAACTCAAAAGTGGGCGGTGTTCCTTGCTCATAACAAAATATCATAAAAACGAGCGATTTCACCCTTTCTTCCTCAGAATCAAGACTTTCTTCACCACTGAATAGATTTTCAACTTCCATCCTCTTTTGCTCTGATATTGGGTATCTTGAACGGATGACCCACGCTAAAGCCTCATCCTCGTTTAATCCTCGAGACCGTGCAACAAAATATGCACGGAGATTTGAGTTTATTAAGCCAATTGTTCCCGCCCTATAATTGAATAACAACCAAGCTATAAGGAAAAGAATGGCTAGAAATAATGCAATCCAAGTCCAAACAAAAGCCGTTAAAGTAAAGAAAACGGCTATGGTAACAATCAGCATTATAATCATAATTGCTTCCCTCTCATCTTAATTACCAAAATGGCGTTTAACTCATTGACTAATGATAAAAATTGTCGGCAATACCTTGGGATTATATGTATGAATATGTCGGCAACAATACCAGTTCCAGATAATTTTTGGGGACAGAGTTGAAAATGGTTCACGTATTATTTCCCAGCTATTTCCTTCAAAACTTTTTGTATTCTATTATTCTGATTCGTATTTAGTTCTCTGCTCACGAATTAACATACGAATTTTTTGTGCCTTTTTCCTCCCCAGATTATCAACTTTAACTAATTCTTCCTCCGCAGCAGTAAATACCTTTTCTACGCTACCAAAATAATCAAGTAATTTATTGGCTAATTTTGGTCCCACTTGTGGCAACCCCTGTAGAATGTAAAGTTGCCGCCGACGATATGTTTTTGGCCTGTATCCATGCCGGCAGGTTAATTCCTGCTTTATTTCATAATGCTGGTTAGTAATTAACCATAAAATAAGAGCACTTTCTTCAATGTCATTAGAAAAAAGAACCGGTGTATGCCATCTTAACGCAATACTTGCTAATGCTCCTTTTATAGCGTTAGGGTGAATCTTAATGCCAGGGTTGTATAAATTATTTCCTTCAACAATAAAAAGCACGCTATCAAAAAATTCATTCATTTTTTTTGCTTGATGGAACAGACGACCGTCAATAATTGATTGAGCAAAATCAATAGTGGTTTTTCTTTCAACAACAATTTCATCTCCAATAACATAATCACCAGCAGGTAACATTGCTTTCTCTATCAGAATACAATATTTATTCGTAAGAATCATGTCAATTCCTGAATTATTTTCTCGCCAGTCCATTTTTAT
>PEVQ01000259.1:0-147 GCA_002780205.1 Elusimicrobia bacterium CG06_land_8_20_14_3_00_38_11 | reverse complement strand
CCAGTGAATACCATTGAGATTTTATGCCCGTTGCAGGCATTTATTGATTCGCTATCTTTTAATGAGCCGCCGGGCTGAATTATTGCTTTTACTCCTATTTTTGCCGCTTCGTCAACTACATCCCTGAACGGGAAAAATGCGTCACTG
>PEVQ01000152.1:1483-6250 GCA_002780205.1 Elusimicrobia bacterium CG06_land_8_20_14_3_00_38_11 | reverse complement strand
AAAAGTTCTCGGCGGATTTCATTTAGAATCTGGTATGCCTCTTGTTTTAATGATCCCAACAATTTTAGTGCCGACGGTCTCAATTCTGTTCATTGTAGTGATGATGATAATTGTAACTAAAGGAGGGAATCAGCAAATTTATCTTTTTGAAAACGGTTTGCAGACCTACGGAACTTTGATAAAAAAAGTAAAAATAGATTTACACGACGCAACTATTTACAGAGTTACTTTTGAGTATGAAGTCAACGGTCAAAAATACAAAATGTGGGAGGATATTTCGAGTATGGCGCGGCTGGAAGATGATGAAAAAGAGCCGATTTTGTATAACCCCAAAAATCCAAAAAAAGCAATATTATTGGACGGACTACCGGCGCATATTACTGTTGACGATACGGGCAACCTAAAACATAAGTATTCGTTTATGGGGTATGTGTATTTATCAATTCCAATAGCATTAATAATGGGTATGATTTATTTAAGTGTAAAGTAATTTTTTTGAATTGCTAACTTATAGAATATTTCAATATGCTGAAAAAATTAGGTACTAATTGGCAGATACTAAATGTTTCAATAATAACACGAATGCTTAATCTGAATATTTACTCTTCTTTTCCGAGATAAACAGGATTGGTAATAAGAGGCGAGGACTATGACCAATAATGAACAAATTATTCAAGAATCCATGTCCGGACAGATTCAATCAGCCCGGAAGTGTTCCATTCCGTCTGAATCAATCCCCATACAACTGAAAGAACAGATTAAGCCCGGCGAGCACTTGCTCTGGCACGGAAAATCGCGTACCGAGCTACGCGGTAAGTTATTGCTCCTGATTCCGGGCTGGGTAGGTGGTTTGTTTTTTGGGTACTTTGGAGTAGGTCTTACATGGTACCACTTCAAAGGCTCTTTACACCTGGATATCGCAGACCTTGTCTGTGTCGTGTTCGGAATCTTATTCATACTATCCAGTCTCTTTATGATACTCTATCCATTTTATGACCGCTACCAGCGAATACGCACATTCTACGGCGTCACTGACCGGCGTGTGATAATGGTCGAAGAATGGCCATGGCATTCTGTCGTGACTCGTGACCTCCTCCGCCTCATCCAAACAAGAATAGTTGAGGAAAAACCGGACGGGTCAGGGAACATAGAATTTATTGCATACGGATGGGGCAGTACGAATTCAAAAACCGGTGATTACCCGGAATTTGATTTTATCAGAAATGTCAACGAAGTTCATGCCCTCATACTTCAGGCACGGAAAGACGCAGTAAATAATCAATCTCCTGTCGCTAAACCTGAATTGTCCGGTATAGTCGGAAAGATTGCGCCGGATTCCATTGCCTGGCTTGCAGGTGTATCCAGTTACGTATGCGCTGTATTTTATCCAATAGTCATATGGTCTGACTTGAAAGCATTGTCTCGACAAAGCTGGGTTGGATTAATGGGTGTCCTGTTCGGCGGGGATCAGGGCTCATCGGTCGTCGCTTTTTGCGCGGCTCCGATTATGATGGTTTGTTTCTATTTTAGAGCAAAAAATTTTCAAGTGGGGACAAAGGCGGTGCGCTATTTAGACGTTGCGGTTATGGCGGGCTTCGCTATTCTTGGCAGCGTCCTATTATTCGTAGGTGCCGCCACAGGCAATGAAACTGGTTTATATGTGGTCATTGGCATTGTCGTATTGCTTGCGACTGTGGACCGCGATTAGTAATTGGGGTTGAAAAGTCCTGGAGGGGAATTACGGGGACACAATACTTAATGCTCACTTAAGCGTTTTTTGATAGTATTCGTTCGTGGACAGCATTGTAAGTAATAAAACTGTATTATATTAAGTTTTGAGAAAATAGGTTCTGAAAGCGTCCAGTCCCCTGAGAAAATTTTTTTACTGACGAGAAATCAATAAATCACCGACGATAAATGTCGGGTTTTTTTGTTTGTTGAAAAATTAAGAAAAAGTAGTATAATTTCAAAGAATGATAAAATTATATTACAACTGGGGTCAAGATTAGATTACAATTTACACACTGTTTAATAAAAAAGAGGGGGCATTTTTGGATTTAATAATAAGTAATTTAAGAATACCGGTTGAAAAAGACGGGATAGACGAATATCTAAAAGCCGCTTCACAAAATCTAAACATCAGCGAAACAACTATAAAATTCGTTAAAATACTGAGCAAGTCGCTTGATGCCCGCAGTAAAAAACAGTTCTACTACGAAATTTCAATAGTTGTAAGTACTCCTGATAACTTTAGCAACAGCGAAAACTTCCCTCTATACATTGAAGAAATAAAGGCGGACAGGAAACCAAAAAAGATCAAGACGCGGCCTGTAATAATAGGTTTCGGTCCTGCCGGTATGTTCGCTGCCCTTGAACTTATTGAATATGGAATCAAGCCGATAATATTTGAAAGAGGAAAAAAAATAGAGGAACGCTCCGTTGATGTCCGGCGATTTATTAAAGAAAGGTTACTAAATCCCGAATCAAATATCCAATTTGGTGAAGGCGGCGCCGGTTCATACTCGGACGGCAAGTTGTTTTCCAGAATAAAAAATTCCGAATATATAAATAAGGTGCTGGAGACATTTATTAAATTCGGCGCGCCTGAAGAAATAGGATATGTCAGCAGACCCCATTTGGGAACGGATCTGTTGTGCGGAATTGTCAAAAATATAAGAAATTATATCATTGAAAGCGGCGGCGAGATATATTATAACTCTAAAATGACGGATATTCTTATATCAGACGATAAAATTTCAGGCGTAATAATAAATGGAGAGAAAGAATATCATTCTTCAATTGTCTATCTTGCGGTTGGACATTCCGCTCGCGACACATATGAAATGCTCCGCAAAAGAGGTGTTGCTATCGAGCAGAAGCCGATGTCCGTCGGTGTGCGGATAGAGCATCCTGTGAAAATTATTAATCTTATAAGATACGGCGAAAAATATAAGAATTTTCCCGGTATAGGGGCTGCCAATTATTCTTTCACCCGCACCGATAGAAAAACAGGGAGGGGTGTGTACACATTTTGCATGTGCCCCGGCGGCGAGGTAATAAATGCTTCATCTGAAAACGGCATGCTGGTTCTCAACGGGATGAGTTACTCAAAAAGGGCATCGGAATTTTCAAACTCGGCGATTGTTGTAACCTGTCATACCGATGATTATAAATCAACTAATTCACTGGCCGGCATTGAGTTTCAGAAAAATATAGAGCGAAAGGCATTTAATGCAGGAGGAGGAAAATGGTTCGTTCCTGCGCAGAATTTAACCGATTTTTTATCAGGAAGAATTTCCAAACATTTGAATATCAATTCGTGTAAAACCGGAACCGTATCCGCTAATATGAAAGAAATATTCCCAAAATTTGTGAGCGAGTCGTTGTTAACCGCATTTAATAAATGGAAAGCGACTGAGCCGTTATTTGTTTCAAATCATGCGCTCCTGCTTGCCGCGGAAACAAGAACTTCATCCCCTGTAAGAATTAAACGCAACGAAAACTATGAATCGGTAAATATAAAAAACCTGTACCCGCTCGGCGAAGGTTCGGGCTATACAGGCGGTATAACCAGTTCCGCCGCTGATGCTATAAAGGCAGTGGAGAGCAGCATGTCAACTATTGACAGTTATTGATGACTGTCGGCAGGCCCATTTTATCCAGTAATTCAATGAATGGATCCGGGTTCAATTCCTCAACATTTACCATTGTCTTTACATCCCACGCGCCTTTTGATACGAGTATCGCCGCCGCCACGGGCGGTACACCTGCGGTATAACTGATTGCCTGCGCCTCCACCTCGTTGTAACATTCTTTGTGGTCGCAAACATTGTAAATAAAAATCTCTTTATCCTTGCCGTCTTTTTTCCCGTGTATGAGGCAACCGATGCAGGTTTTACCGGTGTAATTCGCAGCCAGCGATTTCGGGTCGGGAAGCACCGCCTTGACTACTTTTAACGGCACCACTTCAAGTCCTTCCGCAGTTCTTACCGGTTTTTCAGAAAGCAATCCGATTTTTTTCAGCACGGTGAAGCAATTGATGTAGTGCTCGGAAAATCCCATCCAGAACCGGATACTGTTCGCGTCTATGTTTTTTGAGAGAGAATGCAGTTCGTCGTGACCGGTCAGATAGATGGTCTGAATTCCTACAACCGGGAAATCAAAAACTTTTTTAATTTTCATAACATCTTCTTCAACCCATTTTCTGTCAATCCATGTCCAGACCTTTTCGAATTCCCTGAAATTTGTTTCCGGGTCAAAATTGGTCGCAAAATATTTTCCGTGCTCTCCGGCGTTAACATCCATAATATCAATAGTATCAATTTTATCAACATAGTGTTTCACTGCCATTGCACAGTAAGCATTGACGACGCCGGGGTCAAATCCGACGCCGAGTATAGCCGTGACACCATTTTTCTTGCACCGTTCTTTTCTTTTCCACTCATAATTGGCATACCATGGCGGATTTTCACAGACCTTGTTCGGTTCTTCGTGAATTGCAGTATCCATATATGCCGCCCCGGTTTCAAGACATGCTTCAAGGATTGACATATTGACGAATGGTGCGCCCAGGTTTATAACGATAGATGAGCCGGTTTCTTTTATCATTTTCACTGTTGACGAAATGTCCAGTGCGTTAAGTTGTCTTGAATAAATTTTTTTTGTTTTGTCTTTGAGGGAATTTTTCCGGCGCACGCTTTTTATAATATTTTCTATCTTGGACAGCGTTCTGGATGCGATGCAAATATCTCCGAGCATATCATTGTT
>PEVQ01000152.1:0-1427 GCA_002780205.1 Elusimicrobia bacterium CG06_land_8_20_14_3_00_38_11 | reverse complement strand
CATTTTTTTTCATGATAAACGGTTCTCCTTTTTAGCCACAGAGAACACAGAGTTCACGGAGTTTTTAATTCTTATTTTTTCCCTCTGTGCTCTCGGTGACCTCTGTGGCTAATCTTTTTTACGATAAATTATTCAAAAAATCTTTATAATCAAAACTGCGGACAATATCTAATTTTCCGTTAAGGCGTTTTACAACTATTGAAGGCATTTGCAGTCCGTTGAACCAGTTTTTTTTCACCATTGAATATCCTGCGGCATCCGAAATTTTAATAGTGTCTCCGACTTTAAGACGGTAATTAAATTTACATTTCCCGAACACATCTCCCGCAAGGCATGACCGCCCTGCGACTATGTATTTGAACCGTCCTTTAGACCCTGAACTAAATTCAGGGCAGTTTTTGTTTTCAACAAAAACTGTTTTTGCTTCTGTCCGATAAATCAATAAATCCGGCATATCCGCTTCCGTTGAGGCATCAACTATTGCAATATCAATTTCATTATGAACGATATCCAGCACTTTTGTCACCAGTTCCGCCGACTGTGTAACGGCCGTTTCACCCGGTTCCAGATAAACCTGAACCTCAAATTTTTCGCCGAATTTTTTTAATTTTTTGCAAAATTCTTTTAGAGGATAACTATCTTTGGTAAAATAAATTCCGCCGCCGAGTGAAACCCATTCTAATTTTTTGAGGACATCACCGTATTTATTGCCGATAAAATCCAACGCGGAAGAAAAATTTTCAAAGTCATCATTTTCACAGTTGAAGTGAAACATCACGCCGCTGATGAGAGTCATTATTTCTAAGAGCGCTCTTTTATCCGCTACTCCGAGCCGCGAATATTTTCTCGCAGGGTCCGCCAAATCAAAATGGGAATAACTTATCTTCGGATTTACCCGTATCCCGATTTTAATGTTTGAAACATCATTGTAAAACATTTTTAGTTGTGAAACAGAGTTGAAAATAATTTTATCCGCATATTTTTTAACTTCTTTCATCTCCTCTTTAGAAAAAGCCGCACAGTAAGCATGGACCTCTTTTCCGAATTTTTCCCGACCAAGCCGCGCTTCATACAAAGAACTGCTTGTTGTCCCGTCCATGTATTTTGACATATGTCCGAAAACACTCCATGCGGAAAAACATTTCAAAGCCAGCACGACCTTCGCACCGGAGTTTTCCCTGAGGTATGATATCCTTTTCAGATTTTTCAGCAACTTTTTTTCAGAAATTAGATAGTAAGGCGTTTTCAAAACCATAATTTATTTTTTGCCACAGAATCACACAGAAATAATTTCAGTGAAATTCTGTGTCTATCTGTGGCTTACCTTATTCTTTTTATTATAACCAGTTTATAAAAAAAATTCTTTTATGTCAAATAAAAAAAAAGTATTTGACAAAAATTTTTTAATTTTGTATGATTGGAGCAGT
>PEVQ01000094.1:3905-6176 GCA_002780205.1 Elusimicrobia bacterium CG06_land_8_20_14_3_00_38_11 | reverse complement strand
ACAAAATATTTGACCCGTTTTTTACAACCAGCAAAAGCGGAACAGGACTGGGACTCTCAGTTTCATATGATATTGTGAACAAACATAACGGTAGGATTTTGGTTGAAGAAGGAGATGATAATAAGGGAACAAAATTTACCGTGCAACTTCCAATAAAGTAACACGGAACAGACACGGAACAAACGCGGAATAGTTCCGATTCAGTTCTGTGTGTAGGTTCAGTGTCAGTTCAGTGTATTCGCGGAGCGAATAAAATATGTCAAAAAATTCGTTAAAACTGATTACTATTTCATTTATTTGCGCTGTTATTCTAACGATTGCTTATAACGAAATTCAGAAACCTGTATATCAAAGCACAGCGGAGATAGAACTCAATCCCAAATTATTTCTTGGCGAAGTTTCGGATAAACAAACCGTTGATAATTTCATTGCAATAGAAAGTAAAATAATCACTTCACACTCCATAATTAGTAAGGTCTCCGCCGACCTCAACCTCAGTAAATCCTTAGAAAAAAATGTTTTTACTAAAAGAATTGAGAATACAAATATTATCCGGATCGCCATTACTTTTGAAGATCCGCGAAAAGCAACTGACATTGTCAATGAAATAATTCATTCGTATACCCAAGAAAAAAAAGAAGATGTTAATAAGAAGAGACAATCATTAGAGAAAGAAATTGGACTATTAAAAGATAATCTCCGGGCAAACAGGAAAAAATACAGGTTATATTCGGAAAAAGATATTTCAGGCGAGTTATTAAACAAACAACTGATAGAGTTGCAACTAAAACTCGGCGAACTTCAAACAAAGTACACAGACAGGCATCCCGAAGTGATAAATTTGAAGAATCAAATTAAAGTAATTGAAAAGCAACTTATCAGTTTATCCGGAAAAGAGATTGAAACATCATCAATTTTTGAAAAGATAAAAGAAGACGAAAAGTTATTAAGCGAGAGTAAAAAAACACTCAGGGAAATTTCTTCCGATGAAAAAGAAATAGTACGGATAATATCGCCTCCATCATTTTCCCAAAAACCAATAAAACCCAATAAGACATTGAACTTATTCGTCGGAGGGGTTTTGGGGATATTGTTCGGATTATTTCTGTCATTAAAACAAGGAAAAAAAACTATTTCGCTGAAAAAGATTGAAAAAATAGAAACCGCCTTAAATATCAAATCAATAGGAATCATTCCGCACATAGAAAAAGATACCTTGCTTTTTTATCATTCTGCCAAATCACTTATCGCGGAGGCATACTATACATTATGGTCGGATATTAACTTTTCCATAACCGGGAAAGAAAGTAAGGTTTTACTTTTTACCAGCGCAACTCCGGAAGAAGGCAAGACACTTACTGCAACAAACTTCGCCATTGCAAGTGCTGTGCTTGGATTGAGGACACTTTTAGTTGACGCTAATTTTCAGAAACCGGATTTACATAAATTGTTCAATTTACCTAAAACCCCGGGTTTAAGCGAGATATTGTCCGGAGGGTTGAACTGGAGAAATGTAGTGCACGGAATAGATAATTTTTTAAGTATCAATCCGCAACTAAAATTAAAAGAACTTTATACTTTGAAGATACTGACTAATGGTAATAGTTCATTTAATTTTTTTGAATCAGAGGTTTCAAAGGGTATAGATACATTTATTAAGGATGTCAAGAAAGAGTTTAATTTAATAATTTTTGATTCTCCTTCAATGTTTTCATCAGCCGAAGCCGGTATTTTCGCTTCAAAGATTAATAATATAGTTTTAATTTATCATCCTGCAAAAACAACAATCAATCTTTTAAGAAGAGCGAAGTCACAGTTGGAAAATATCCATGCCAATATCTTGGGATTAGTTGTTAATGATGCGAGAATATCCGACCTCCGTCCGCAACCCGCGCCTGAATTAAAAGAATATCTGACGGTAAAGAAAATGGAAAGACCTCAGCAGATAAAAAAAGTTCTTATTGTTGATGATGAACAAAGCGTAGTTAACACAATTACGAGAATACTTTTGAAAAAATCAAAATATAAATATGAAATCGCCTCATCTTCTAACGGCTTGGATGCACTACAACAGATAGATACTTTTAAGCCCGACCTGATTATTTTGGATTTAAGGTTACCCGGGCTTGACGGGTTTGATGTTTGTAAAACGATTCGCAGTGACCCGCAGAAAAAAAATATAAAAATATTGGCAATAACAGGTTATGCCGACAAAGACACCAGAATTAAAATTCTTAATTGCGGGGCTGATGAATATTTAGCCAAACCCTT
>PEVQ01000094.1:1614-3893 GCA_002780205.1 Elusimicrobia bacterium CG06_land_8_20_14_3_00_38_11 | reverse complement strand
ATTTATGGAGTGTATAAATAATCTTCCCGGATAGTATGGCGAAAAAATGTAGCGTCCAACTGATGTAGCGTCCAACTGATGTAGCGTCCAACTTTAGTTGGACGACGATTTGATAATTTCGTTGGGTTAAAACCCCACGCTACAACATTGAAATTCCATACAATGAATTATAAAAAAACAGTTGTTCTATTATCGCTGGCCTGTTTGCTTTTTACTTATCCTGCCCATTCTTCTTCACAACATTACGAGTTACATTTTGCAGTGAACTTCGTCGGTACTTATAGTATCACAAAAGTATTAGAACATAAAAAAATTTCAAAATGGACATCACGGGGGATTGCTATATCTATGATGAGTGTAGCCAGTTTATACAAAGAATATGTATATGACCCGGAGCCGGATAAAAATGATTTGCTTTTTGATGCGTTGGGAATTTCAACCGCACTGATTGTATTGGAGTTTTAAAAGGAACACGGAACAGTTTTACTTCAGTTCAGTGTGTTCGCAAAGCGAATTGATTTTCCGACGGTAATTTTTATTCGCGTTAATTTGCGTTTCTTATCTCATTCGCGTTAATTTGCGTTTTACAAAAAAAGTACTTGACAAAATGCCAAAAATAGTTTATAATTATCAAAGTAGCGATAAAGGCAAATGCCGGTTAAAAGCGGCAGACGCAAAGCCAATATCCTGAAGTTAGCAAGTAGTAAGTGGCGAGTGGTGAGTAGTTAAAACTACTTCCTACTTTCTACTCGCTATTTCAGGATGCCGGGTTACCGAAAATAGAATTTGGTTGCAGCGATGAAAGGCACGATGACAGTGATGTTGCTATATTGCCGTTATCGGTTTGTTATCGTTGTAATCGTTAATTTTATTCGAGTTTCGGTTACCCGCAGTGGGTATGTAATTCGGATTTTTTATTTTTATAAACATTAAAATTATTCTTGACAAAAAATATAATAAATTGTATAATCAATAAATGTAGCGTCCCGCTTCGGGACGATTGGAGCGATTTCGCGATAATTTCGTTGGGTTAAAACCCAACGCTACAACATTGAAATTCCAGATGGAGGTGCAAAATGGCAAGAAGAAAGAAAAGGAATTTATTACTGTTGCTATTTGCAGGCGGGATTATTGTAGGTGTACTTTTTGTATCAAGCAGGATTGTAAATCTTTCGGCAACGATGGTGGATTCTTTATCTGTTAACTGTGTTGATAAACGAGGTGAACAGAAGACAGCAATCATCAATGCACAGAATATAAAGGGGAATTATTATCTACCGTTGAGGGATGTCTGTCTTTTTTACCGGCTTGATTTTACATATGACCCTGTTGAAAAAGTTACAACCGTAAAAAAGGATATAAGAACTGTAACGGTTCAGCCGAAACAAAAAAAGTTTATTATCGGTAATAAAAAGGTCAAAATAAAACAGCCGGTTGTTTTGGCGAATAACCAAATGATGTTTCCTGCCAAAGGACTTTCTTTGTTTCTAACGGAATTATTGGTAAATAATGTTGACTGGGATGAAAGTACAAAAACGCTCCTGGTATACGGGTCAGGCGTTGGAACCGATTTCTGGGGGAATGAGGTTGGTTCTGCCTCTGACGAAAAGAATAGGATGATTAAATCCGGCGACACTTTATCAATCAGTGTATGGCAGGGCGGGTCTTTTGAATTAGCAGAGTTGACGAGAGACAGAGAGGTGGAACAGGACGGAATAATAAAATTTCCGTTCATCGGAAGAATAAAAGTAGTAGGACTATCACCGGAACAATTGGAGGTAAAACTCACCGCACAACTAAGTCCGTACGTAAAAAATCCTGATGTAACGGTAACTATCGCCGGTAAACCATCCTACAAAGTTCAAATTTATGGTTCCGTAAGAAATCCCGGATTGTATGCTTTTACCGATAAAGCGACATTGATGGAAGCAGTTAATAAAGCAGGTGGTTTTACTGATGATGCTAAATTAGCCGCGGTCAGGGTAACCCGATTTGTACATCACAGTCCATATGTGACTGAAACTGTTAATTGTAAAAAGATACTTTACGACGGCGAGAGGCAGTATGATGTCCCGGTTCTTGAAAACGATATAATTTTTGTTCCAAAAAGTAAATCATTTTTTACGGGACTGTTGAGTTTCCTGGAACGGGCGTTTGATTTCATAATATTCAGAAGAATAGATAGGTCATCCTGGGTAAACGGGTAGCGGCGGAATTGCTATTCCGCAATTATTATAGATGGAAACGGAACTAAATCTTTACGATTACTGGCAGATAAT
>PEVQ01000094.1:1438-1580 GCA_002780205.1 Elusimicrobia bacterium CG06_land_8_20_14_3_00_38_11 | reverse complement strand
TTGCTTGTTGTTGTCTCAACTCTTATATTTACCTTTCTTTCAACAAAAATATACAATTCCTCTACAACTGTTGAGTTAAAGATAGAAGGACCCAGTTCCTGGGCATTCGGCAGTTTTGCTCAGGGTTTGAGTTGGATGGTAG
>PEVQ01000094.1:214-1431 GCA_002780205.1 Elusimicrobia bacterium CG06_land_8_20_14_3_00_38_11 | reverse complement strand
TACCGAGATACGCAAAGTGACAAGTTATCCCGTGCTTTTAAGGTCGGCGAAGATTTTGGGTTTGATTGATGAAAATCCTACAGAACAAAGTCGTGCAAGTGCATCAAATAGTATCCGCGGAAAAATTTCGGTTACCAAAATCCCGAATACTACATTGATTAATATTATTGCAAACGATACCGAGCCGCAAAAGGCAGTGGAAATAGCAAATGCAGTTGCACAAGCATATCTTGATGAGACAATTGAAACGCGAAATGAACGGGCTAAAAAAACAAGAGAGTTTATTGAACAACAGGTCTCAACAATTTCCGATGATTTGAAAGAGAAAGAACAAAAGATACGGCAGTATGTAGCAACCGGTATGGTTTCCGAAAAAATACAGAGTATGGGTGGAAATTTAACCGACCTGTTAATTGAGGAATCAAATCTTTTAACACAATACGGTGAAAAACACCCCGAAGTCATTAAAATAAGAAATAAAATAAATGTTCTTAAAAGCAAACTCGGCAAAATGAGTCATCCTGAACTTGAATACATAACACTTTTGAGAGATGTTAAAATTGATGTAGGTCTTTATGAAATGCTTATCACGAAACACAGAGAAGCGCTTATTACAGAAGCGGATAAGGTAGTACCTGTTGCGATTGTTGAGCCGGCAAGAAACGCGGTTCTTGTGAAGCCCGATAGACGGATGAATATGCTTATGGGATTACTCGTCGGTTTGATGTTCGCTACAATCGGTGTTGTTCTTGCTGAAAGTTTGGACACATCATTACGAACTGCAGAAGAAATTGAAACATACCTGAAACTTCCTACATTCGCCGAAATACCGCATATCAGAGATGAAAAGTCAGATACATCTCCATTTTTATTACTTTCTGATTCACATTCACCATATGTTGAGTCATACAATGAATTTCTGGCAAATTTTAATAGATATGACCCTGAAAAAAAAATACAGACACTGCTATTTACGAGCGTGATGCCGTCAGAGGGAAAGTCAGAAGTTATTTCCAATTTTGCTATTCTTCAGAGTCAAAATAATAACAAAACACTTGTAATAGATGCTGATTTCAGGCAGGCAGCAATACATAAATTATTCAAGGTTCCGCGTAAACCCGGAGTAATGGATATTATTAAAGAGAACCTGAACTGGCGGGATGTTGTTAAGAAGCCCGTTGAATCAGGAAGTAGTAGCATGGTCTCCCTGCCCGATA
>PEVQ01000094.1:0-200 GCA_002780205.1 Elusimicrobia bacterium CG06_land_8_20_14_3_00_38_11 | reverse complement strand
TTAGCAAATTTATCAATACTTTCAGTCGGTCATCTGCCGGCGCATCCGATGCAGGTAATTGGTTCATCCGGGTTTACAGAGTTGGTTATGGAGTTGAAAAAAGAGTTTGATTATATTCTTTTTGACTCGCCGCCGCTTTATTATTTTGCTGACCCGACGGTAATTTCATCGCTTTGCGACGGGATAATATTAGTTCATAC
>PEVQ01000002.1 GCA_002780205.1 Elusimicrobia bacterium CG06_land_8_20_14_3_00_38_11 | reverse complement strand
TCAAGGTTCAAAAAATATCGTCAGATTTTAGCGGATGAGGCGAAAAAAGCCCGCGCCGGCGAGAAATCAAAGGTTTTTAACGCCGGCAACATCGCCGCCGCTATTTTATTTATCGGATGCATATCGGTATGGTCGTTTTATTTTGTTATTAAACCCTCTCAAAAATCGGAGGACTTTACCGACCGTTCAAAAATACTGAAACTTGTATTTTTTGATGTCGGGCAGGGTGATTCCGCACTTTTAATTTCACCGTCTAAAAAAACGGTTTTGATTGATGCCGGCGGAAAACCCGGATATATTATTGAAGAAAGCGACGGGGCCAGCGAAGAAAAAGAGGATGCTGCAAAAAATGTAATTATTCCGTATCTGACGAAAGAATTGCAGTTACTTCCAACTTCCAGCTTCCAACTTCCCGCTTATATAGATTATTTCATCGCCACCCATCCGCATGCAGACCATTACGGCGGATTTGTTACTCTTATGGAAAATAAAATTACACCGTCAGTTGTTTATGACCCCGGTTTTGAAAAAGCGTATCCGTTGTATGAAACATTTTTAGAAATGATTAAAAATATCAAGGCGGAATATGTCATGCCTAAAATAGGTGAAACGGTTGATTTAGGCGGTGGTGTTTTGATGAAGTTTTTGGGCCCGCTTAACAAATACAAAGGTACAAAATCCGACCAGAATAATTCCTCAATTGTCTTAAAAATTATTTACGGGAATGTATCTTTTCTTTTTACGGGTGATGTTGAAATAGAGGCGGAAAACGACCTTATCGGTTGGCGCGGCGAGTTAAAATCCACAGTGTTGAAAATTGCCCATCACGGTTCAAGAAGATCCACATCATCCGCGTTTCTTGACAGGGTCGCGCCGGAAATTGCTGTGATTTCATCGGGAAGCGGTAACCCATTCGGACATCCCGCCGACGACACAATCAAAAAACTTGTTGACAGAAATATAAATATCTACCGAACTGACCAAAATGGAACCATCACATTTCTTACCGACGGCACCTCACTCAAAATCACAACAGAAAGATAAAATTTTTTTGACGGGATTAGCAGGATTTTAACATTTGATTTTTATCCTGTAAATCCTGTCAGAACCTTTTTTGACAAGATTAACAGGATTTTAACATCAGATTTTTATCCGGTTTTATCCTGTAAATCCTGTCGGATTTTT
>PEVQ01000176.1:6161-6303 GCA_002780205.1 Elusimicrobia bacterium CG06_land_8_20_14_3_00_38_11 | reverse complement strand
TTCTTTTCTTTTTCCGTTTTTTAAGGTCGCTGACAACTTTAAGGCGGGCGGCGGCAATTTGAATTTGCGCCTCAATTTGAGAGGATTGGGCGGATAAATCCGCCCCTACTTTTTCTAATTTTTCCTTTGCACGCTGTTTTGT
>PEVQ01000176.1:0-6069 GCA_002780205.1 Elusimicrobia bacterium CG06_land_8_20_14_3_00_38_11 | reverse complement strand
CGGAGACAGCGAAAAGTTGCCAATCGTCATCTTTTTTTATTCTGATTTCTCCGGGATTAAGCATCGTCAAATAATCAATATGCCCGGGCAAAACACCCAATGAACCGTTATACGCAGGTAAAGAAAGATATTCAGCGGTTCCTTTATACGCCACTTTTTCAGGCGTGATAATTTCAACTGTTAGCGGATATTTCATCTATAGAACCTTTCATATAAAATGCCTGCTCCGGGATGGCGTCGTGCTTACCTTCTATAATTTCCTTGAAGCCCTTAATCGTTTCGGCTAATGTTACATATTTTCCGGGTATGCCGGTAAATTTCTCGGCGACGAAAAACGGCTGCGATAAAAATTTCTGTATTTTTCTTGCCCGTGAAACGGTAATTTTGTCGTCTTCCGAAAGTTCATCCATTCCTAAAATCGCTATGATGTCCTGTAAATCCTTGTATCTCTGTAAAATTTTCTGAACATTTCTGGCGACGGTATAGTGTTCAACTCCGACAATTTTCGGGTCAAGTATTCTTGATGATGAGTCCAGCGGATCCACCGCGGGATAAATTCCCAACTCCACAATCTGGCGGGAAAGCACCGTTGATACATCCAGATGAGAAAATGCAGCGGCGACGCCCGGGTCGGTTAAATCGTCGGCGGGAACATATATCGCCTGAACCGAGGTAATGGAACCGTCCTTTGTGGATGTAATTCTCTCCTGAAGTTGCGCCATTTCCGTCTGTAATGTCGGCTGATACCCGACGGCGGAAGGCATTCTTCCCAAAAGCGCCGAGACCTCGCATCCCGCCAAAACATATCTAAAAATGTTGTCTATGAAAAGAAGAACATCCTGCCTTTCCGTATCGCGAAAATACTCCGCCTGCGTCAGTGCCGAAAGTCCGACGCGGAATCTTGCGCCCGGCGGCTCATTCATTTGGCCAAAGACAAGCACCGCTTTGTCCAGAACTTTTGATTGCTTCATTTCAAGATATAAATCATTTCCTTCCCGGCTCCTTTCTCCCACGCCGCCGAAAACGGAAACGCCGTTGTGCTGAACTGCGACATTGTGTATTAATTCCATTACGACAACGGTCTTGCCCACACCGGCACCGCCGAAAAGTCCGATTTTTCCGCCTTTTTGATAAGGACAGAGCAGGTCAATAACTTTTATGCCCGTCTCAAAAATTTCAGGCGCGGTTTTTTGCTGAACAATCGTAGGCGGCGATGCGTGAATAGTTCTGAATATTTCCGATTTTATAATGCCCTGATGGTCAATCGGCTTACCGAATAAATCCATCACCCTGCCGAGACATTGGCGTCCCACCGGAATTTTTATCGCCTCACCGGTATCTATCGTTTCCATACCCCGCGATAAACCGGCTGTATCCGTCAAAGAAATGCATCTGACGATATTATCTCCGATGTGCGAGGCAACCTCAAAAGTGAACTTCGCCGACTCCGATGCCCCCGCACAGGTAATCGCATTATGGATTTTGGGAAGATTTTCCTTCGGAAATTCTATATCAACAACAGGGCCCAGTATCTGGACTATCTTGCCTTTATTCATAGTTAGCACCAATTAAAAATTCAAAATTAAAAATGACAGTGAAACTGTCATTCCCGCGAAAGCGGGAATCTATAGATTCCGTGTCAAGCACGGAATGACACTTCATGTCATTTTACATTTTTAATTGCCTCATTCACTCGCTCCCATTATTTCCGTAAGTTCCGTAGTTATCTGCTGCTGTCTTAATTTATTCATAACAAGCGAGAGTTCGGAAATTATTTCCGTTGAATTTTTATTGGCGTTTTCCATTGAGTTTTGCCGCGTTGCGACTTCGGAAGTATATGCCTCCGTAAGAATCTTAAAAACCTCCGATTTCAGGTATCTGTTAAAAAGTTTATCAACGATAATTTTTCCAGACGGTTCATAGATATAATCAAACATAACACGAAACCGAACCGGAACTTCAGATGGAACTGAATTGGAACTGTTCCGCGTCTGTTCTGCGTTTTGTTCCGTGTCTGTTGTGCGGTTTTCTATCGGTAGGAGTTGCTTCATCGCTATCGGCTGATAAAAAATGGATTTATACTCGGCATGCATTATGCTGAATTTTTTAAGTTTATCCTGCAAAAATGATTTTATTATTTCATCTGTAATTATTTCCGCTTTGACGGCAGAAAAATTTTTAAACATATCAAAGTATTCATGTTTGATGACAAGTCCGTTCCGCTTAAAATAATCCCGCCCTTTTTTTCCGATGACGAAAATTTCCAAATCGGTTATATTCTTTGACCTGATGAATTCAAAAGCATTTTTCATAATATTGGTATTATATGCTCCGCAAAGTCCTTTATCGGATGTGATGACAAGAATGCCTTCCCTGTTTGATGTTCCGCCGGATAAAAACGGATGGACGAGCGGCTTTGCGGCGGTTTTCTTCAGCATATCGGATAAAAGATGATGGATTTTGAGAGCATATGGCCGAGAAGATATTACTTGATGCTGTGCTTTCTGAAATCGCGCAGCCGCAATCATCTGCATCGCCTTTGTCGTTTTTTGTATTGATTGGGTCGTTTTTATTTTTTTTCTAATTTCTTTTAAGGTCGCCATAATAAAATCAATTAAAAATGTAAAAACTTGTCCCGCTTTAGCGGGATTTAAAATTAAAAATTAAAATCCTGTTAATCATGTCAAAACTAAAAAAACGGATTGACATCCGCCGCTACTCTTAACGGCAATTAAAAATGTAAAATGACGCTTCGCTAAAGGTCAAGGTGTTAGTCAAGGTGTCAGGTTTGACATTTCACATTTCTTAAATCACAATCAATTTTTAATTTTACATTTTTAATTTTTAATTGCCTTTCTTATATTCCTTTATCGCATTTTCAAGTTTTGTATTCAGTTCGGAGGATATTTCACCTATTTCTTTTATCTCATTAAATATTTCCGGATATTTTTTTTCTATAAATTCATAGAGTTCTTTTTCAAATTTTTTGATTTCGTTAAGCGGCACATCATCAAGATAGCCGGCACTTCCGGCAAAAATTATTGCGACCTGTTTTTCAACGGGAAGCGGCTCATACTGGTCCTGCTTTAAGAGTTCAACTAACCGTTCGCCGCGGGTAATTTGCGCTTTTGTGGAGTCGCCAAGTTCCGACGAGAATTGGGCAAATGAAGAGAGTTCGTTGAACTGCGCGATATTAAGACGCAGTCGCCCTGCAACATTTTTCATCGCTTTAATCTGGGCCGCGCCGCCGACTCTTGACACGGACAGCCCTACATTTACGGCGGGTCTTATACCCGAATAAAAAAGTCCGCTTTCAAGATAAATCTGGCCGTCCGTTATTGATATCACATTGGTCGGAATATAAGCGGAAATGTCGCCTGCCTGGGTTTCTATTATCGGTAATGCGGTAATTGAACCGCCGCCGTTTTCATCCGAAAGTTTGCAGGCGCGCTCCAACAGACGGGAATGTAAATAAAAAACATCGCCCGGATATGCCTCCCTTCCCGGCGGACGCCTTAACAAAAGAGAAATTTGCCTGTATGCCTGGGCATGTTTTGACAGGTCG
Organism: Elusimicrobia bacterium CG06_land_8_20_14_3_00_38_11; assembly: GCA_002780205.1. Taxonomy (GTDB): domain Bacteria; phylum Elusimicrobiota; class UBA8919; order UBA8919; family UBA8919; genus UBA8919. The sequence continues at coordinate 2,504 of PEVQ01000176.1, read as the reverse complement.
TCGTAAATAATAAGAACATCTTTTTTCTGCCGCATAAAATACTCCGCAATAGCGCAGCCCGAATACGGCGCAATATATAAAAGCGGGGCGGGATCTGCCGCTGATGCAGACACAACGAGCGTATATTCGTCCGCCTTATATTTTTTCAGCGTTTCAAAAATACTTGCCACCGTTGATTGTTTCTGTCCTATTGCCACATAGATACAGACAGGTCTGTTTTTTAGCGTGGCGTCATTTCGCTGATTTATGATGGTATCAATCGCTATTGCGGTTTTACCTGTCTGACGGTCACCGATAATAAGTTCTCTCTGGCCGCGGCCGATAGGTATCATTGAATCAATTGCCTTAATTCCCGTCTGAAGCGGAACTTTTACCGGTTGTCTTTCGGCAATTCCCGGTGCAATAACTTCAATGGGCATTTTCGTTGAGCATTTCAATTTTTCTTTATCGTCCAGAGAATTGCCGAGAGGGTCTATAATTCTGCCGAGCAGTTCGTTCCCGACGGGCACTTCTAAAATTCGTTTTGTTCTTTTAGCGATATCTCCCTGCTGCAAAAGTTTTTCATCCCCGAATAAAATGCAACCGACTTCTTCGTCGGTCAGATTTAACGCCATACCCATAACACCGTTGGGAAATTCTATCAACTCATTGACAAAAGCGTTTTCCAAACCATGAACCCTTGCAATGCCGTCAACAATAGAAACCACAACTCCCCTTTCGGAAATTTTCGAAAAAGTATCCTGTTTGAAAGAAGCGATTTTTTTTCTCAACGCATCGGTAATTTCTTCGGTATTCATATTTTATTTAGCCACAGATGGACACAGATTAACACGGATTTTTATTGAATTCTTTCTGTGCTTTTCTGTGAAATTCTGTGGCTTGTTTTTCTCCGTGTTCTCTGTGGTTTCATTTTAATAACTCTTGCCCTATTAACCCAAATTTCCCTCGGATTGTGCCGTCAACAACAAAATTATCCGTTTCTATTTTAATCCCGCCGATAAGTGATTTATCAATAGATTCGGAAAGTACAATATTTTTATCGGTAAGTTTTTCCAAGAGCGTTCTAATTTTTGATAGCGACGGTTCATCAATTTTTTCAACCGAAATGACCTTCGCCTCAACGATATTATGGAAGTCCAAAACAAGTTTATTATATTTTTTTATTACTTCGGGTAAAATTTTAATTTCATTTTTTTTGATAAGCCGGGAAAAAAAATCATACATTATCTCCGGCATTGCAGGAAAAACATCCTTTACTATTTTAAGTTTTGTGCCCTCATCCACGAACGGATTTGAAAAAAAATCCATTACTTCCTTGTCGCATAAAGGATTAAGCATTTTTAGTGCATCACCGATTTTTTCCGTTTCATGCGACTCAACCGATAATTGAAAAAGTGTTCCGGCATAATTTTTAGAATTGTTTTTTTTCATTGTTTTGAAATATCTTGTAAGAATTTTTCAATCAACTCTTTTTTCGTATTTTTGTCTATTAGTTTTTCGGTGACTTTCTCGGCGATGCTTATCGCGATAGGAACGATTTCTCTTCTTAAATCCATCTTCACGGCTTCCCGTTCATATTCAATCTGTTTTTTTGCCGAATCAAGAATTTTTTTTGCCTCAATCTGCGATTCCGTTATTATTTTCTGTTTATTCTCGTCACCGAGAGTGATTGCTTTTTGAATAAGTTCCTGCGCCTTTCCGTCAATATTTTTGAGCATCTGCTCATAATCATTTTTAAGTTTCTCCGTCTCTATTTTAAGGTTTTGGGCATCGGAAATGTTTTTTGAAATGTCATATTTTCTTTTGGCAAGAATTTCAACAAGCGGCTTCCATGCTATTTTCCAAAGCACAAAGACACCTATTAAAAATGTTACAATTTGGGCAAGAATAATTTTAAGGTCAATCTCTAACATTTTCGCTTCGCTCTTTCACGAATAACACATCACGAATTTTATCACAAATGTTCACGAATGAGATTCTTCCCCCGTATCAAGTACGGGGTCAGAATGACTGCTTCTTTTGTGTCATGCTGAGCGACCGAAGGGAGTCCCCGTGGGATGAAACGAAGCATCCCGTCTTTGCTGTTATTCGTGTCTTGTTCGCAATGTTTGACTTTATTCGTGTGCCTTTATTCGTGATTACTGTACAAAATACTTCGTGAATGGGTTTGCAAACAAAAGTATAATGCTGATAAAAAGCACATACAAAACCAGCGACTCAATAAATGCAAGACCGATAATCATTGAGAGTTGCAACTGCCCGCCTGCTTCCGGCTGTCTTGCTATGCCTTCAAGCGCCTTTCTGATAGCAAGCATCTGCATCACTGCACCGACTATTCCCATTACCACAAGTCCGAGTGCAGCAAACATAACAGATTTGGTGAAAAAATCTGCAGCACCTGCCTGTAAAACAACCGCTGTTTTTTCTTCAGCAAAAACCACACCGCACAAAAACACAAGAACACAGGAACTTAAAAAAATTTGAACTCGTTTTCCCATACCATT
>PEVQ01000084.1 GCA_002780205.1 Elusimicrobia bacterium CG06_land_8_20_14_3_00_38_11 | reverse complement strand
CTGTGGCTGAATTACAGAACCAACCAGAGAATAGAGATTAGGAAAATGGAAATTAGGATATTAGGGTAAAACCTAATCTCCCAATCTCTTATCTTAATCTCCGTTGTTAAAACGGGGGGTTTATGCGTAGAAGTTTTGTTGTTTTTGTTGGATTGGCGTTTTTTGTTTCACAGGGAGCGGCGCAGCAAATGGGAGTGGGGGTAAAGAGCGCTCAGAAAAAACCGGCAACAGTATCAAAACCTGCTTCTGCACCGGCTACGGCCGTCTCGCAGCCGGCTCCAAAACCGGTTGATTATTATCAGATGTTAAAATCAACTGAAGCGGTAAAAAGAAGAATCGCCGTTGACAACATCGGAAGACAGAGAAATCAAAATGATATTTCGGTCTTAATTAACGCTTTAAGCGATGCTGATGCCGGAGTAAAAATTGCCGCGATTGATTCACTCGGACTTATGAGAGCACAGCAGGCAACGGATAAAATAATTTCACTTCTTAACGATAAGAATTCGCAGGTCAGGCAAAGTGCATGCGTGGCATTGGGATATATCGGCGACCCGAAAGCACAGGCGGGACTTATTGAGAGGGTGAAAAATGATACTGATAACTCGGTGAAAATGCAGGCGATTTTGATTTTGGGAAATATGCGTGCTTCCGGTGCCGTTGATTCGCTTATTCCTTTATTAAAAGATAAAAATCCCGATATGCGGTTGATGTCGGCGCAGGCATTGGGAAAAATCGGCGATATGAAAGCAGCTCCGGCAATAAGTGACGCACTGTCGGTTTCGGTTGAAGAAATTAAAAATGAACCCTCGCTAAAAGAACCTTACCGTCAGGGACAGTATAACCGACTGATTTCGGAATTGGTTAAATCACTGGGCGATATGAGAGATAAATCGTCTGAGGGAAAAATTGAAGAACTGCTTAAAAATGATGATAAATCGGTAAAACTCGCCGCTGCTTCTTCTCTCGGAAAATTAGGCAACAAATCCGGCATTTCCGTTGCCATAAAACTTGCTAATGATAAAGATAATATGATACGGGTGCAGGCAGTTGAGTCACTCGGAAACATCGGCGATGCATCTGCGATACCGGTTCTTGAAAAAATGTTTAATACCGAAATGAATAATAACATAAAAGAATCCGCCAGAACTGCACTTTACAAACTCGGATGGAAACCGCCGCAACCCAAACCGGTAAAGGGTTCTGTAAAGTAAAAAATGGTAGCCACAGAATGGCAGCCACAGAATGGCACAGAAAAACACAGAAAAATTCAGTGAAATTCTGTGTGGTTCTGTGGCCCAGTGAAGTTCTGTGAAATTCTGTGGCTGAATTACAGAAACCGGTAAAGAAGGAGATGAAAAAGCAATGAAA
>PEVQ01000225.1:1706-7982 GCA_002780205.1 Elusimicrobia bacterium CG06_land_8_20_14_3_00_38_11 | reverse complement strand
TTCCATTGATAAAAATGTCGTTGTTGCTAAAATTTTATCGGTTGAAAAACATCCCAATGCGGATAAACTTTCCGTCTGTGAAGTTACCGACGGACAAAATAACTACAAAATTGTTTGCGGCGCCAAAAATATAAAAGCCGGTGATGTTGTCCCGCTTGCAAAAATCGGAGCCAAACTTCCCGCCGGCGAAATAAAGAAAGCGGTTCTTCGCGGCGTTGAATCGCAAGGAATGTTATGTTCTCCGATAGAGATTAAAGCGGGTGATGACGCTTCCGGTATTTTTATACTTTCCGCCGATGCAAAAATCGGATTAACCCTTGATGAATATCTGAATAATGACCAATCAATTGAGACGGAAATTACCATAAACCGCGGCGATTGCCTTTCCGTTTTTGGAATTGCGAGAGAAATAGCCGCAGTGTTCAATAAAAAAATAAAAAAAGAAATAAAAGATTACAGCATCAAACCGAAAAATATTTTTCCGGTAGAAGTTAAAAATCCGGAAAAATGTCCGAGATATGCCGGTTTCATAATAAAAAATGTAAAAGTCAGTCCGTCGCCGGAATGGCTTGCGAACCGTCTTACAAATTGCGGATTGCGTCCGATAAATAATGTTGTTGATATTACGAATTATATTTTGCTTGAATACGGTCAGCCGCTGCATGCATTTGATATTGCTCAACTGAAAAATAAAATTATTGTTCGCAATGCGAAAAAAGGCGAAAAGATTTTTGCGCTTGATAATAATGAATATCCGCTTGACGATGAAATGCTGGTTATTGCTGACGAAAAACAGCCAGTTGCCATTGCGGGTGTTATAGGCGGAACTCCGACTTCCGTAACGGATGCAACAACAAATATTTTTCTTGAGGCGGCATATTTTGACCCCATATCAATAAGAAAAACATCAAAAAAACTTGCGATTTCTACCGACTCATCTTACAGGTTTATAAGAGGAATTGATATAAAAAATGTTCCCAATACAGGTATGCTTGCCGCGCAGATGATACGAGAAATCTGCGGCGGTGAAATTGTAGAAGGTGCGGTTGACATATATCCAACTCCGTCTGAACCCGTAAAAATAGAACTTGATATAAATGGAGTCAACAAAATTTTAGGCGCAGAAATTTCAGTTGACGAAATAAAAGATATTTTGTCCCGCATCAGATTTTTCTACTCCCTACACCCTACACCCTACACCCTGTCTGTTTCCGTTCCCTCTCATCGCAATGATGTAAAAGATGAGATAGATTTGGCGGAGGAGATCGCCCGCATTTACGGTTATAGCAATATAAAAACGAATGATAGAATAAAATTCAGAACTAATATTCCCGCCGCAGATAAAATGGAGAAAATAATCGGTAGGATAAAAGATATTGCCGTTTCCGCCGGTTTTTTCGAGATGGTAAGTTACAATTTTGTTTCAAAAGAGGATTTGCTCAAACTTAAACTGAAAGAAAGCAAATGGGAAATTAAAAATCCGGTATCAAAAGAAGAACCGTTTTTGACAACATCACTTATCCCGCATCTAATAAAGAATGCGAGGAGAAATTTCAACCGCGGAAAAAAGGATATAAAATTTTTTGAAATCAGCAAGGTTTTTCTTGAGAAGGAAAAAACATTTTTTTCAGGGGTTGCTGCCGGACAATTAACGGGTTGGTGGAAGGAAAAACCCTCTGCCGTAGATTTTTATTTCCTGAAAGGTTTTATTGATGTCGTCTTCAACGAATTAGGAATATCCCGTTATCGGTTGGAAAGAAGCGACAGCGAAACTTTACACAAAAATCAGTCGGCAAAAATTAAAATATCCGATAAAACAGTCGGACATTTCGGACTTCTTGCTCCGGATATAAAAAGCGAACTGGACTTGAAAGATTTATATCTTTTTGAAATTGTTTTAGATGAACTTGCAGATTTTACCGATTTTAGGAAAACATATATTCCGATTCCAAAATATCCGTCAGTAGAAAGAGACCTTGCAATCGAGGTTTCACAAAATTTTTCTGCCGATGAAATAACCGGTGTTATAAAAAAAGAGGGAGGAGACATACTTTCCGACATAGAATTGTTTGATTTTTACGAAGGCGTTCAAATAAAAGAAGGGCATAAATCGCTTGCCTACAGAATGACTTTTATTCATAAGGATAGAACACTCAAGGACGAAGAGGTCAACACCGCTATCAAAAAAATAATTTCACAACTTGAAAAAAAGTTTAACGCCAAAATAAGATAATTTTTCACTTGACAAAAACAAATATTATTTATATACTTTTTACGGAAGGCAATGGAAAAGGTCAGCAGAAAAATTGGTATATTAAAAGAGAAAATTAAAAATGTTTCCGTTGTGATGAGCGAACTTCATAAGGAGAACAAGAAATTAGCGGAAACAAACGAGGATTTGCTTACAAAGGTTAGAATTTCCGAGGAGGAAAATAAGATGGCAAGAAAATTTGTAAAAGAAAGGGATATAGTAAAAAGCAGAATTAAAAATATTTTAGAAAACATAGAGAGGGCGAAAATCTAATGGCAAAAGAAAGGGTCTCTGTTAAAATACTGAATAGTGTCCATGAACTGGAAACGGATACGGAGCCCCTTTTTGTAAATCAACTTGTTGAATATGTGAATAAAAAGTTGCAGGAAGTAGGCAAAGAACAGAACACACAGGATACCACAAAAATACTTAGCGTCGGTCTTTTAATACTGGCGGAGGAAATTTTCAAGTTAAAAGAAGAAAAAGAAAATATCGAAACGGAGTTAGACAGAAATGTGGATGAGTTAATTTTACATCTGGATGCAGCGTCTCATACGCGATAATATTTTCCCTGCGGTGTTGGTGTTGAACGAACTGTTTTGAGCCTACAAGCACAATATAGGGAATCCAAGTTCCTTGTAATTTCGGTTATAAGGACGGGATACCCACTTAGTAAAAAGTGCTTCAAACTTTTTGTTCTCACGGCATTGCGGGGATTTTTTTTAGCACAAATTACACGGATGAAAGACACGGATTACACAGATTTGTTTCAGAAGAAAAATATTTCTCAAAAAGAGCCGCTTGCAGCAAGGATGCGTCCCAAAACACTTGATGAATTTGTCGGTCAAAAACATATTTTGGCAGAAGGCAAACTTTTAAGAAGGGCGATTGATTCCGATAATTTGTCATCGGTGATATTCCACGGACCTTCCGGTTGCGGCAAGTCGGCGCTTGCAAAAATTATAGCGGATAAAACAGAAGCAAGTTTTTGTGAGATAAATGCGGTGACAAGCGGTGTGGACGAATTGAGAAAAATTGTTTCCTCTGCGGAAAACAGAGAAAAAAAAACTATTCTTTTGGTTGATGAAATTCATCATTTCAATAAATCACAGCAGGACTGTCTTCTGCCGTCGGTTGAAAAAGGAACAATAATAATGATTGGGATTACGACGGGAAACCCATATTTTTACATAAACTCCGCCCTTTTGTCACGCTCAATGGTTTTTGAATTCAAAAAATTAACCGCCGACGAATTAAAAAAAATTCTTGATAGAGTTGCATGCAAATTAAAAATAAATTTTGATAAGGAAGCTGAAAATCATCTAATAAAATACAGCGAAGGCGATGCAAGACGGCTTTTGAATGCGGTTGAAATAGGTTATTCAACTTCTGACAAAAACAGAAACGGATTTATTGATTTTACAGTATCTGTCGCCGAGGAATCAATACAGAAAAAAAATGTTAATTATGATAAAAAAGGCGACGGACATTATGACACGATTTCAGCGTTTATAAAATCCATGCGTTCCGGAAATACGGATGACGCTCTTTACTGGCTTGCAAAAATGCTTTCTGCCGGCGAGGATCCGCGGTTTATTATAAGGCGTCTTGTAATTTTTGCAAGTGAAGATGTGGGCAACGCTGACCCGTCGGCTTTGATTCTGGCATCTTCCGCCCTTAAAGTTGTTGAATTTGTAGGGATGCCGGAATCAAAAATTACGCTTTCACAGTTAACGATTTATCTGTCAAGAGCCAAAAAATCACGGGAAGCAATTGATAAGATAGAGGAAAGCACGGAAAAAATAGAAAAAGAAAAAATTATTGATGTGCCGGAAGAATTAAAGAATAAATGACACGAAGTGTCACCCTGAGTGAAACGAAGGGTCTCGTCTTTAGCACTGGGATTCTTCGCCTTCGGCTCAGAATGACATTTCTGTGTTAATCCGTGTCAATCTGTGGCTAAATTGGAATGAAAAAAAATAAAATAAGAAAAAAGATAATTGAAATCCGAAAAGGACTTGATAGTAAAACGGTTGATTCAAACAGCCGCAAAATTCTTAAAAAACTTTTCCGGATGGAAGAGTTTCGTCGGGCAAAAAAGGTGATGTTTTACTCATCTTTCGGTAATGAAGTTAGCACGGAAAAGATGATTGAAAAATCGCTTAAATTAAAAAAGCAGGTTTTTTTGCCGAAGATTTTAAAAGGTAAAATTGTTCCGGTTCAAATTGAAAATCTGAAAGAGCTGGTTTTGGGAAAATTCGGTATTTTGGAACCAAAAGTGACTATGGAATGCCGTCTTCGGCCGGCGGATTTTGATGTCATAATCGTGCCCGGCGTTGCGTTTGATAAAAACTGCAACCGCATCGGTTTCGGCAAAGGATATTTTGACCGATTTTTGAAAACTCAAAAAGCAAAAAAAATAGGTCTTGCCCACAGTTTTCAAATTGTAAAAAAAATACCGGCGGGAAAATTTGATGTTCCGATGGATTTGGTAATTACGGAAAAAAATATTTTTAGAAAAGCGCGAATAGAAGCACACGAATAAAGGCAAACATTACGAACAAGACACGAATAACAGCAATAATTTATTCGTGATAATTCGTAATAACATTCGTGATATGTTATTCGTGTGTTAGCGAAGCGAATAGGGGGCAATGAGATGGATAATATTTTATTGATTTTATCGGTTGCGGGTATATCTGTTGCAGTCGGATATTTTATAAGAGTTATCGTAGCCAGGCAAAGTTTGAAGTCATCTGAGTCAATTGCAAAAAAAATTATAAGCGATGCTGAAAAAACCGTCCAGGTGAAAAAAAGAGAAGGGGAACTTGCTGCAAAGGAGGAGATGCATCGCCACCGCCAGGAATTCGAGACACAGACGAAAATAAGACGACAGGAACTTTCAAATCTTGAGAGGCGGCTTCTTCAAAAAGAGGAAAATCTTGACAAACGGTTTGAAATCGTAGAAAAAAAAGAACGGGATGTTAACAAGAAAAATGATGAACTTACCTCAAAATCAAAAATTGTAGAACTGGAACTTGTAAAAGTCAATCAGCAGAAAGATGAACAGAAAAAAATACTTGAAAAAATTTCACAGATGACGGCAGATGAAGCAAAAAAAATCCTGCTCAAAACGATGGAAGAGGAAGCAAAAAAGGATGCCGTAATACTAATAAAAAAACTTGAGCAGGAGGCGAGGGAAACGGCTGCGAAAAAGGCGAAAGAAATTATTGCGGTTGCAATTCAGCACAGCGCCAATACTTACACTCAGGAAATAACGGTATCCGCAGTGCCGCTTCCGAATGATGATATGAAGGGAAGAATTATAGGCCGTGAGGGGAGAAACATTCGCGCTTTTGAACAGGCAACGGGCGTTGATTTAATTATTGACGATACGCCGGATACCATCACGCTTTCAAGTTTTGACGGAGTTCGCCGCGAGATTGCAAAAATTTCACTGGAAAGGTTGATGGCCGACGGAAGAATTCATCCTGCAAGAATTGAAGAGGTTGCCAATCAGGTTAAAAAAGAAATGGATGAAAAAATAAAATCGGTCGGCGAGGATGCGGCATTGGAGGTCGGAATTACAAATCTCAATCCGGAAATCATAAAACTTATCGGCAAATTGAAATACAGGACATCCTACGGGCAAAATCAACTGTCTCATACGCTTGAGGTTGCAAATATTGCCGGTTATCTCGCTGCGGAATTAGGCGCCGATGTCCGTTTCTGCAAAAAAGCGGGACTTCTTCACGATATAGGAAAAGCGGTTGACAGGGATGTAGAGGGAACTCATCATCAAATGTCCGCCGATATAGCAAAGCAGTACGGGGAATCGCCGAAAATGATAAATGCGATTTTGGCGCATCACGAAGGGATAGCGCAGCCGGAGTCCGTTGAGGCGTTTATTTTACAGGCCGCGGATGCCATTTCCGCCGCCCGGCCCGGTGCAAGACGTGAAACGATTGAACATTATCTGAAAAGAATAGAGCGTCTTGAAAAAGTTGCGGAATCATTTATCGGGG
>PEVQ01000225.1:0-1691 GCA_002780205.1 Elusimicrobia bacterium CG06_land_8_20_14_3_00_38_11 | reverse complement strand
GCACGGAAAATAGAGACGGAACTTGAATATCCTGGCCAGATTAAAGTGACCGTTATAAGAGAAACAAGATATCAGGAAGTGGCGAAATGAAGAACGCAGATAACCGCGGATAAAAAGGCGCAGATGACCGCAGATGAAAATCAGCGGCAATCTGTGTCTAAAAATCAGCGGTAATCAGCGTAGTAATCAGCGTATTCGCGGAGCGAAATATGGGAAAGCACAAAATTAAAAAACAGAAAGTGCACGAAGTGCATGAAATAGACAACTGGCAGGATTTTATTTTTCCGAAAAGGGATTTGATATATGCTGCCATATTGACATTTGCGATTCTTATTGTTTACCTTCTGGTTCCGTGTAAGTTTTTTTACTTTGACGGTCTAATGTATGCATCAGTTGTTGAAGGAAAAGACCCCAGTCTTGGATGGGCTAACCATTTAAGTTTTAACTATTACGGGCATGCTTTCTGGAAACTATTAAAATATATCGGAATTGAAAAAGACGGTTATTCGGCTTTACAGATAATGAACTCGTTTTTCGGCGCAGTAACCGTCGGAATTTTCTTTTTATTCCTGAAAAAACTCACAGAAAAAATATGGTTATCAATTGTTTTTTCCTTACTTCTGGAGTTTTCATATGCATTCTGGTATCGTTCCGTTGACGCACAGGTTTATCCTCCTTCCGTTTTCTGGCTTACCGTTTCTTTTATTTTAAGTTGGTCATATATCAGACAAAAATCAAAATTGAAACTTGCAATTTTGTCAGTTACATCCGGTCTTGCCGTTCTTGCCCATCAGGGAAATATATTTTTTTTACCGACCGTTGTTGCCGGTATAGTTCTTGCAGACAGAAAAAAAATAAAGAACATTTTATTATTTGGAATCATAGCGGGGTTTGTCATAGCAGTTCCGTATCTGTATGTTCTGACATATCAGGAAAAAACGCTTATTGACAGAAATACCGGCAGGTTTGCCATAAATGAGACAACGGTAAAAAATTCATTTAATTGGATAAGAGGAAATGCCGGCAGTTATGACCCGAATAAATATGTTAATACTTACTGGCAACCCAAAATGAAACATATAATCACCGATTTTAAGACGATGATTGATGGAATGTGGTTTGCAAAAGGCAGTTATTATGGTTATGGTTATCCTTCCGATGGCAGTAAAATATGGATGCTTGTTTCAAAAATAATTTTTATGCTTTTGGGATTTTTTTTATTTTTTAAGGAAAAAATTTACAGAAGATATAAAACATTATTTTATCTTGCTCTTACATGGTGGCTTTCGTATATGATTTTTGTGAGTTGGTTCAATCCCGGTAATCCCGATTACTGGTATCATCACTGGGTGCCTGTTCTCGCGTTATATTGCTGTGCCGTCTATGAATTTCTCAAAGATGAGAATATATCTTTATTGTTGAGAAAATCGCTAATCGGTTTATTTTTGTGTTCAATAGTGATAATACCGCCGATAAACTTTTTTGATTCGATTTATCCGATATCAATAGCCGAAAACAACGAAAATTATATCAGGGCTCTTTTTGTAAAAAAATATGTAAAAAAAGGCGGTGTCGTGATAATTTCCGGAATCGGCTGGAATCCCGGCAAGGTCTATATTCCGTCTTTTGCTAATGTCGGCAGGATTTCTTTTGATTTAATTTTTGTCTATAATCCGAAAGCACAGGGATTG
>PEVQ01000081.1:1314-1479 GCA_002780205.1 Elusimicrobia bacterium CG06_land_8_20_14_3_00_38_11 | reverse complement strand
CACTTGTTGGCAAAAGCTACCAGTGTGACATTATTGTCAACACGGTTGAAGGTTTGATTATGCCAACAGGCAGTGGACTTGCGTTAGGCACTTCACTGGGGACAAATATCAAGTTCTCAATAGCAGGTTTAGCGCCGGCATCAATCCAGGCGATGAAGAAGAAAA
>PEVQ01000081.1:834-1286 GCA_002780205.1 Elusimicrobia bacterium CG06_land_8_20_14_3_00_38_11 | reverse complement strand
GACACCAACATCTCTGCAAATAGGTGAGATAGATGTTGGAAGAAAGGTTGATATCAGAAAGGAGAAAGGGCTCTCGCTGAAGGTGACAAACAGAGGAAGGGAAAAACTGAAATTTGCATTTAAGTCGTCTGGAAACGCAGGCAGGTTCTCAGTTCCTCCCGGCTATGTTGAAGGCAACCCTTCGTGGCTAATCTTCAAAAAGAAGATTGTAAAAGTGAAAGGGTTGAGTATCAAAGAGGTGGAACTTGTAGCAAACATTCCTGAAAATGAAGAAACAAAAGGCAAAAAGTATATGTTTCTTGTTGAGGGAACCATAGAAAATATGGATGTTCCACTTGCGACATATTCCAGAGTTTTACTTAACACAAAATAGATTCTGGAGAAAAATTGGTTCTCTGGCTTCCATATCAAAGAAAACCCCGATGGGAATGCCCACCGGAAAAAATATTCCT
>PEVQ01000081.1:0-803 GCA_002780205.1 Elusimicrobia bacterium CG06_land_8_20_14_3_00_38_11 | reverse complement strand
TCCGTGCGGTGTCAAGGTTGAAGTTCATCGGCAAGCCCACCCTTCAGGGTAGGTGAGTGTAGCAAAGAGTAGCCCACCCTTCAGGGTGGGTGAGTGTAGCAAAGAGTAGCCCACCCTTCAGGGTGGGTGAGTGTAGCAAAAGTTTGTTTTGCCTAGTTCTTTTTGATGTCATGCTGAACGAAGTGAAGCATCTCATAAACAAGATTCTTCGGTCGCCCAAGGCGACCTCAGAATGACAAATGACAAAAGGACCTGGTTAAGCAAATAAAAAGAAAATATTCTTCCCCCGAAGAACATATCCTGACGAAAGTCGGGAAATGGAGGACTTCCGTGCCTGCCCGTTTTCTATTAGGGCGAATAAATTCGCCCCTACGCGAACTTGTAAATAATCCACTTATTTGTGGTTTAGAATATAATAGCCCTGAGAGATGCCGAATCAAGTTCGGCATGACACTTTCAGGGCTTTTTGTATTTTGTGGGAACAAACGGGCGGGCGCGGAAGTCCTTTCTTCGGGGGAAGAATGGAATCCGACCCTTAAGGGTCGGCTACTTTCTGCCGTCCGCCCATTTGTTTCCATTTCCGGGCTGGCACGGAGGTCTTCAAATTCTTCGGGGGAAGAACTGACGACGCCTGCCAGTCCGGGTATTACTTCAATTAAAAATTATAAATTAAAAGTGACACGAAGTGTCATGCTGAGCGACCGAAGGGAGTCCCCGTGGGATGAAACGAAGCATCTCGCTTTGAAATTCTTCACGGAGCATGTCCTGAGCGAAACAGCGAGATTCTTCGCTATGCTCAGAAT
>PEVQ01000044.1:1119-1261 GCA_002780205.1 Elusimicrobia bacterium CG06_land_8_20_14_3_00_38_11 | reverse complement strand
GAATGATTACAATTTTTTGATTTTAGGACCGAGTTTCGTATCCTCAATTTCAAACCCTTCTTCTCTTATTTTATTCCGTATTTCGTCCGCAAGTTCCCAGTTTTTATCTTTCCTTGCTTGTTCTCGTTCTTCCGTCAATTTT
>PEVQ01000044.1:0-998 GCA_002780205.1 Elusimicrobia bacterium CG06_land_8_20_14_3_00_38_11 | reverse complement strand
TTACAGCGAGTGCCTGAGGAGTATTAAAATCATCATCCATACAACTTACAAATTTTTGTTCAATTAAATTATCCTCTTTTGTTCCGTTCGCTTTTCTAACCGCATTTACTATTCTTTGATATGCACTTTTTGACTGTTCCAATTTATCTTCGGAAAAATCAAGCGGCTGACGGTAGTGCTGGGTTAAAAGCATATACCTGACAACCATCGGGTCATATTTCTCAAAAATTTCCCTTAATGTGAAAAAATTGCCTAATGACTTTGACATTTTTTCTTTATTGATTGTGACAAATCCGTTATGAATCCAATATTTTACAAACGGTTTTCCGAGAGTGGCTTCCGACTGCGCAATTTCGTTTTCGTGATGCGGAAAAATTAAATCCTGTCCGCCGCCATGAATATCAAATGTACCACCAAATTCTCCGAGTGACATCGCTGAACATTCAATATGCCAGCCGGGTCTTCCTTTTCCCCACGGGCTGTCCCAAGACGGCTCTCCATCTTTCGCCTTTTTCCACAATGCAAAATCTAATGGGTCGTTTTTATTCTCCTCTGACAAAACCCTTGCCCCGATTTTCAAATCATCTATATTTCTTTTTGAAAGTTTTCCATAGTCCTTAAATTTTCTAACTGAAAAATAAACGTCGCCGGCTGCGACATACCCATAACCGTTATCTATAATTTTTTTAATAAAACTTATTATATCCGGAATCTTTTGAGTTACTCTTGGATACACATCGGCATCCTGTATGTTCAGTTTTCTCATCTGAGTAAAATAATCGTCAATATATTTTTGCGCTAATTCATTAAGCGGAATTTTTGCCTCCAAACTTCTATTGATAATTTTATCGTCAATATCCGTAAAATTTTGAATATATTTTACCGTATACCCCTTGTATTTGAGATAACGGCGGATAACATCAAAAACGACATAGCACCGTGCATGCCCGAGATGAACCTCATCGTAAGGCGTAATCCCGCAAACATACATATTGACG
>PEVQ01000005.1:6406-6548 GCA_002780205.1 Elusimicrobia bacterium CG06_land_8_20_14_3_00_38_11 | reverse complement strand
CCGGCATCAGTACATTAAAAAATATCGCACAAATAAGAAATGTAAAAATAAGTGTAAGTTTCTTTTTTTTGCTAAAAATTATTAAAGATAGATACATCGGTATAAATCCGAAAAATGATGCTCTTGAAAGCGTGTGTAGAAA
>PEVQ01000005.1:5046-6245 GCA_002780205.1 Elusimicrobia bacterium CG06_land_8_20_14_3_00_38_11 | reverse complement strand
CTACACCCTGTGCAATTTGAACATATCCATAAATACAGACGATAATGTAGGTAATAACACCTGCTATAAGAAACTGTTTTATCTGTTTTTTTTCGGAGACATAACTTACCACCAGAAAATACAAAAGAAAATATTGTATGTATTTTAGAATAAAGAAAAATGCGCCCATTTCTTTGCCTTTAAGTCCTCCTGTTAGTATTGCTAATATAGAAGAAAAAATACAGGCAAACGAATACATAACAATAGGAGTATTTAACGGTGTTTTTGAGATAACGCCGAGACCTCTATAATACGCTGTCTTAAAAAACCAGATAAGGAATATAAGGATAAGTAAAAAATCCTCGGCACGAATTGTCACCTCTCTTGCCGGTGTTTGAGCGATAATTATTTCAGGAGATAAAAGCATTGCAAATATCAGTATTACCAAGCCAAATTGCGGTTTAATGAGTGTAGCGATTCCTGTAAATAATGTTAAGACAATAAGGAGGGTCATTTGCGGCGAGGTTACGGTAATGAATTTACCGAGATAGATAAGTAAAAAAGATATTGAACCTATTAAGAATATTGTGCGGATATTTATTGACATTTATTTTTGTTGTAAAACACATTAAGACTTATTAACAATGTAGCGTCCGACCTGTAGCGTCCCGATTTATCGGGACGGATAAAATCGTCCAGTTAAAACTGGACGCTACTGGACGGATAAAATCGTCCAGTTAAAACTGGACGCTACAAACTCCGGACTACTTTAATTTCGTCATTGAACTTAATTTGTGTTTATATATCTTATTTTCTCCTTCGGCAATTGTCCATATATTTTTATCGTCCGAGGTAATGCCTACCATCCGTAGTTTTCCATAACTGTATGACTTCGGCACATAAACATTTTTTACGGAAAGTTTTTCATCCATACTATGCTTATAGATACGGTTGGATGCGGAATCACAAGACCATAAATTTTTGCCGTCAAAAAATATTGCCGAGGGAGAATTGCCGGGACTATCATAACTCCTATCTATTGAAAGCGCTGAATCCATTTTGTGCTTATAGATTTTACGCGTTCCGCTATCAGTTGACCACAGATTTTTACCGTCCCAGCAAAGTCCGCCCGGATTCGCAGCCGGGCTTTTATATGATGCAATAACTGAAAGGTCTTGGGAGTGTTTATTGATTTTTTTAGCCCAACTATCAGAAGTCCA
>PEVQ01000005.1:840-4995 GCA_002780205.1 Elusimicrobia bacterium CG06_land_8_20_14_3_00_38_11 | reverse complement strand
TTTTTTGGCAACAGATAGTGACTCATCCATATTATGCCTGACAGCAGTCATAGATAACCAGTCGGCTGTCCACAAATTTTTACCGTCAAAGGCAATTCCGGATGGATTAGAATACGGTGCAGAATATGCAACATCTTTATAAAAATATTTTTTAATCGTTCCTGCTGAAATTATTACTATACCGACAATTACCCCGGCAAGGATACTTCTAAACAAGGATTTTCTTTTTGTAATTCTTTTCTGTCTGTATCCGAGAAAAGACATTGCATCTTTTAAGTTATTATCTATGGACTGGAGTTTTGCCAACCATTTCTCTTTTTGTCCTTTTATTTCATCTACTGTGTACTCGCCTTCCTGCCACTGGTCCAGTTTATTCTGTATTTCCTGCTTGAAGTCACGCTCGCCGGTTTTGATAAGTTTATCCATTCCTAAAATTTCTTTTTCCGCCAGTATAAGTTTTCTTTTTATATCAGAAAGTTCCAATTCCTGACGCTGATTTTCTTCTGTTGATTTTTTAAGATTACTTTTCAACTGGCTGATAAGCGGCTCTACATCTGAAGATGCGGAGGTTCTGAGTTCAAGTTCCTTTTTCAGGTTCTCTATTTCATCCTCTTTTGCCTTGAGTTGTTTTTCAAGTATAGTTCTACTTGCGTCAAGAGCAGTTTTAAGCCCTATTATTTTTTCATCAAAACTTGAAGTTGGCATATGTTTTCTATTCTCTATCTAACTTGTAGCGTCCTACTTTAGTAGGACGAAAGGACGAAATAGGAATCGTCCATCTAAAGATGGACGCTACATTTTTTCGTCCCGATAAATCGGGACGCTACAACTTCTTTTAGGAAAACCAACCTGTTACGACCAATCTTTTAATTGCCTTTATGGGATTACCAATGTCTGACCAACCTGCACCTGTCCCTGTATAATTTTATCCTTGTTCGCTTCGTAAATTTTTTGCCACTGGGCAGAATCACCGTAGAGTTTTTGTGCTATTGATGGTAATGTCTCGCCTGCTGAAACGATATAGCTTTTTGGTATTTCTTTTTTGTCTTTATTCGCTTCGCTCACCCCCGACTGAAGTCGGGGGCTACTTGTTGCTTTCTGCTTCTTTTTTTCTTCCTCTCGTTTCCTCAAGTCCTCTTCTTGCTGTCTTTTTCTTGCCTCCTCTTCCGCCCGTCTTCCTTCTTCTTCCGCCTGTCTTTTAGCAAGTTCTAACTCTGCTTTAAGTTTCTCCATTTGTATTTGTTCTTGTGAAGGTGGAGGCGGCGGAATGTTAACGCCCGCAGTTTTTGTAACACAAATTAAATAACCGTCTGTTGTAAAATAGTTATCGGTATTCGTCTGAACAAAAATTTTAGCCCCTGCTACATTTTTAAGTTTTGCCGAGAACAGCACATCTGCTTTCAACTGCATTTTATTGTAGAGATTGTCATCAATATCTGATGGAAATAAAAAACTTACAGAGTTGTAATTAAGCAATACACATAAAGATGGATTGTTTGGATTGTATTCTGGCATTAAAAATGTCACTTTTAAGCCAGAAATTTCCCTTTCGGAAGAAATTGTGATATTTGTATGTTTGACATTTGATAAGAGTACGGAATTTATTATACTTTGGAACTCAGTATTTTTTTGTAATTGTTCTAAACTTAAACTGGTTATGAATTCCTTCACCTTAAAATTTCCAAGCACCTTTTTCAATCCGCCGATACGCTCTGCCGATAGATTGGTTATCACAATGAAATCTATTGTCTCATTTTCTTTTTTTATCAACGGAGCGAACTTATCAAAATCCTCTTCCTTTGCCGTGTCAATCAGCATATTTTTGCCGTCGGGGAATGTGATGTAGTAAGAATAGCCGTTTATTGAAAATGTTCTGACAGTCAGCCGCTCTTTCTGTAAATCGTCTATATTATCCGTAATTCGTGTATCCCATGCACTTTTAGAGACAGCATAAATCGCAACTGATTTTTTTAATTTTTTCAACTTTCCTGCACCAATTATATTTTCTAATTCATCAACATTTTTGAAACCCTTGTTTTTTTCTCTGTATTCAATTATATCTTTTGCGTTTTTTTCGGAAATTTTAGGTAATGCGGTTAGTTCGTTTAACATTGCAGTATTGAGATTGATTGGTGTAGCGTGAAGGGCAGTGCAAAGTGTAAAGTGTAAAGTGTAAAGTAGTAAGACAACGGTGGTGATACGGGAATAAGGAAATAAGTTGGCAAGGAAACAAGGAAATAAGGAAAAACTTGTTCCCGCCAAGGCGGGATCAACCTGTTCCCTTGTTCCATTGTTTATTTGAGGTTTTATTCTTTTCCGTATCATCGTATAAGCGTATCATCAGTTTTAACTTTCATCCTATAACTCTTTATTCTGATTGTTGGCTGGCAAGTGTTTTTACTCTATTAAGCAAATCACTCATATCAAACGGTTTTGTAATGTAATCATCAGCGCCCAACTGGAGGGCTTTCTGTTTATGTTCCACGAGTGTTGATATGCCGGTCAGTATAATTATGGAAATTTTTTTTGTTTGCTCATTCTCTTTCAATAATTTACAGACCTCAAAACCGTTAATGCCTGGAAGCATCACATCTAAAATAATCAGAACAGGGTTAAACTCCTTTGCTTTTTCAATACCTGTTTCTCCATCGGTCGCTGCGATAACATTATAGCCCTCGTCAGTTAAGACATCACCTAAAATTCTTAAAATTGCAGGCTCATCGTCAACGATTAAAATTTTTTTGTTCATTTTGCTTCTCCTTCGCTTCGCTCACCCACCCCCGACTAAAGTCGGGGGCTACATTTTGGCTCTTTTAAGTCCGCTTCGCCGGAGCGAGGCTAAAGCCTCGCACTACAAGTAGCGTCTATTGTAGCGTCCGACTTGTAGCGTCCATCTTTAGATGGACGACAAAAGGACGAAGATTTATTCCGTTCTGCTAAAGCAGGATGCTACATAATTTCGTTGGGTTAAAACCCAACGCTACAACTATTTTCTATTCGCTATTCTCTGCCTTTATTTTTCATCCAGTTAAAACTGGACGCTACTGGACGGACAAAGTCGTCCAGTTAAAACTGGACGCTACAAAGTCAATGGTGCTACCGGTAACGACACAACGACTGCAGTGCCTTTGCCCTGCTCGCTTTTTACATCAATTCTGCCGTGATGATATTCAACTATTTGTTTTGCAATTGCAAGCCCGAGTCCTGAACCGTCCATCTTCGTTGTAAAAAACGGTTCAAATATACTTGCAAGTTTGTCTTCGGGGATTCCGCAGCCGGTATCGGTAATTGTAATTTCTACAAATCTTTCTTTGTCATTCTGAGGCGAAGCCGAAGAATCTCGAGATTCTTCATTCCGCTTTGCTCCATTCAGAATGACATTTTGTTCAGTAAGACACTTTGCTGTTATTGTTATCTCGCCGCCGGTGCCTGTTGCCTGTAGAGAATTAATCAAGAGATTCATAAATACCGACTGGATGTATGTTCTGTCAATCAAAACATTCGGCATGTTTCCGTTATATTTCTTATTAAGTTTTATTTTCTGTTGTCTGAATTTTATTTCTAAAAACCGGCAGGCATCATCTAAAATATCACCAACCGGTTGCGGCTGAAAAGATATTTCTTCCGGTTTGGCGAATGTTGACAGATTTTTTACCGACTGATATGCAAGTTCTTCGTTTTCAAGAATGGTTGATAACTGTTTTTTTACTTTTTCATCTAACGGTAATTTCATAAGGCAATATTGAGCGCTCATTTTAATGATAGAAAGATAATTTTTGAACTCATGGGCGACATTTGTCGCTACCTGACCCATCGTGCGCAATTTTTCGGTCATCAGCAACTGCCGGGTTCTTTCCTGAACCTTTTGCTCTAATTCTTCCGAGTGTTTTTTTATCTGGTCATGCAGAGAAGCATTTTCAATAGCAAACGCCGACTGTGAAGCAAAGACAGACAGAAAGTTTGTTTCCCGGACAGAAAATCTTTTTTCTTTTTTTGTTCTCTTCAGATTGATATACCCGACCAACTCTCCTTTAACAACCATCGGAAGTACCACTGCTGACTTTACTCCGTTATATTCTTGCAGATGACTGAATCGGGGATCTTCTTTCAGGTGGCCGTGAATAAGAACAGGTTTTTTTTCTTTATTTAGCGTGC
>PEVQ01000005.1:0-830 GCA_002780205.1 Elusimicrobia bacterium CG06_land_8_20_14_3_00_38_11 | reverse complement strand
TTCGCCCGCTTTAATATGTTTACCGACGATGTTCTCTTTGAAGTCGCCACATATCGCCTTTATTTCAAACTCATTATTTTTTGAATCATAAATTAATAAAGAACCGCCGTCTGAATCGCTTATTTCAACCGCCAGTTTTAGAATTAAATTCAAGAGTTCATTCAGTTCCATCAAGGAACTGACCGCTTCAGTAATTTCATACACGGCAACAGTTTCTTTCAGGTCCTTAATTTTATCCGTTCTGTAGAGAATATTTTTGATTCTACCGAGTAAAATACCGGTATCGCATGGACGGGTAATATAATCCTCAATACCTAATTGAAGCGAGGTGATTTCATCTTTTATTGTTGTTCTATTGGCAGTTAAAATAATTATAGGTATATGCGCGGTTTTAGTATCATTTTTTAAGACCCCTGCTACCTCCCAGCCGTTCATACCCGGAAGCATTATATCTAATATTATTAAATCCGGCTGGAACTCTTTTGCTTTTTCAACTGCTGTTTCCCCGTCTTCTGCCACAATAACTTTGAACTTTTCTAATGTTAAGAGGTCTTTAAGAAAACCTGCTGTGGACGGTTCATCATCAACCACCAAAATCTTTTGCCTCTCTACAAATTCCCTCTCCAAACATTTTTCTATTTTATTTTTCAACTCATCAAAATCAAACGGTTTAAGGATGTAATCGTAAGCGCCTATTTTTATACTTTCAACAGCGGTTGTGACAGTAGCATTACCTGTCATCATTATTACTTCTAAATCAACACTGCTTTTTTTTATCTCTACAAGTGTCTGTAGCCCGCTCATTTTCGGCATCTGCAAATCAAGAAGAA
>PEVQ01000130.1 GCA_002780205.1 Elusimicrobia bacterium CG06_land_8_20_14_3_00_38_11 | reverse complement strand
TTTTCTGTGTTCTTTCTGTGAAACTCTGTGGCTATATTTATTTGTCCCGCTTTAACGGGGTTCTTCAACATTTATTTCTTCCAGCGACGGAAGTTCATCGGTTGATTTAAGTCCGAAATATATTAAAAATTGCTGGGTTGTTCCATATAAAAACGGAGTTCCGACAGTATCTTTTCTGCCTGCAGTTCTTACCAGATTTTTTTCAACAAGCGTTTTCAGGACGGCGCTTACCTCAACACCGCGGATTTCTTCAATTTCCGCTCTGGTTATCGGCTGTTTGTAGGCAACTATCGCAAGTGTTTCAAGCGCCGATGACGACAGTTTAAGCGTTGTTTCTTCTTTGAAAAGTTTTCTGATAAACGGTGCGAAATCGCGCTTTGTTGAAAATTGCCATCCGCCGGCAATTTCTATAATTTGTATGGGAGAATTTTTTTCTTCGCAGTCATTTTTTAATTCGGAAATTGCCCGATGGACCTCGTCTGCGGATTTTTCCGTAATACCAATAATCGTTTCAAGTTTCAACGGTCCCTGTGACACAAACAAAAGCGCCTCTATTATTTTTTTAAGTTCCATCGTCGCTTTGCTCCTACACGAATAAAACATCACGAATGCTATCACGAATGTTCACGAATGTGATTCTTCGCCGGAGGACTGCCCCGCACTCTGATGCGGGGGCTCAGAGAATGACTGTCCATATGGTGCCATGCTGACCCTGAATGAAATGAAGGGGAAGCATCCCGTTTTTACCATTATTCGTGTCTATTCGTGATGTTTGCCTCTATTCGTGTGCCGTTATTCGTGATTTATAAATTCTTATCTCGGAAAATGCCTCGTTTTGTCTGACATAAATCTGACCTATTTTTATAAGTTCAAGTAGTGCCAAAAATGTAACTATAACGGAATACCTGCTTTCATCTTTCAGAAAAATAGAATAAAAAGATATGAATTTTTTACCTTCAAGCAATGAAAGAACAATACGGATTTTATCCTCAATTGTGAACTCCTCTTTTATTATTTCTTTTGAGGATTTCTTTGCATATTCTAAAACCTTCCGAAATGCGTCCATTAAATCAAAAAGCGAAACATCAACTCCGAAATCCTCGTCAGTAAATTCTGGCTGGGTTTTACGGAAGAAAACATCCTTTTGTTTTTCCAGATTGGTTTTTAGCAACTTTGATGCTTCCTTAAATTTTTTATATTCCAGCAGGCGTTTTGTAATTTCATCGCGCGGGTCTTCAAGTTCTTCTTCGTCTTCATTTTCATGCTGAAGGAGAAGCATTTTTGACTTTATTCTCATAAGTGTCGCGGCCATGATGAGAAAATCGCCGGCAACATCAAGGTTCATCTCTTTCATCAAATTAAGATATGCAAGATATTCCGATGTAATTTTGGAAATAGGAATATCATAAATATCCAGATCGTTTTTTTGTATGAGGTGGAGCAGCAGGTCCATCGGACCTTCAAAGATTTCCAGTTTTA
>PEVQ01000040.1:227-1638 GCA_002780205.1 Elusimicrobia bacterium CG06_land_8_20_14_3_00_38_11 | reverse complement strand
AACTTTCTTTGTATAACTCAATTCTGGTCGGTTCCTGTTGAATGTTAAACACAGAACGTTTAGTATGTGGCACACCGACAAATACGCCGAATATCAACCCATTTTTGAATTTATTTTGAAGAACATCAGGTGCCTTTTCTCTTGCAAGTAGTTTGATATTTTCTTTTTCTAATATCGACTTAAACTTTTCAGGAATTTTATCTACAGAATCATTTATTATTTTTTCAAACTCAGTCATATCCATAATTTCTCATTTTTCGTTTTTTATATTTGGCTATACAGCAGAACAATTCCGCAGGCAACAGTAACAATTCCAATTAAACGATAGGCGATATCGGTAGCAACCAAGACAAAACCTACCTGCCTGACGGTAGGCAGGTCAGACCGCGGTGTTTATCAGCGGGACCGAATATTAAAACAAAACCTTTTAAGACAGCCACAAGTCCAATTATTTTCACCGGTAAATTCAATCTGCCCGTTTGACTTGCATAAAACAACAATATTCCAACCACCAACGGCAGAAATCCAATAATCCGGTTATTGATTTTCGGCAAAACTTTTTTAGCCACATTTCTCATTACCGCTGGGATGACAATTCCTACCAATCCGCTAATAAGACACAATAGCCCGATAGTTATAATAAAAACTTTCATTTTGATATTCTTTTCCGTCCGCCGCAGTTACCGAGTATTCCTCGGTAACTGAATTTTCGTTCAGTTCTTTTTCTTTGAAGATATTTTTCAAATGCAATCCTACATTGTCCGTGCTGCATTGGAACAGTTCTGCCATTTGCTTTTGTGAAAGCCAGACCGTTTCATACTCCATTTTTACCTGAAGATTTACATTCCCGTCTTCAGTTTTATAAATTATTATTTGAGAGTTTTTATCTGTTTTCTTCATCTTATAATTCTCCATTAAATACTTTTTTCAAAACGGATTTTTTTAGTTCACTCTGCTATTTTCTTCGCCATCTTCTTCGTCCGGATACTGCTCGGGCGAGGAACCGATTTTTTGTAGAAGCAGCGGGTATTTTTTGTTTGCGGCGAAGGCCGATTTTTCTTCGCGGACGAGTTCAACTATAAACTTCCATTCGTCGCCGTAGTCAAATAAAAACAACATTTTTTTATCTTCAAAAAACGCTTCCCGTAATTTTGTTTTCTTTACGCTTTTGGTGCCGGGTTTACATTCCTCACCCACATCTTTGAATAATTCGTATTGTCTTTCTGCACGATACCAGTTTTTGACATTATTAAAAAATCCAAAACAATGGTCAAAGTCAAAATCAAAAGAATCGATTATCGCTTCCGCAAAATTATAAAGTGTTTGCGTTTCCAACAGAGCAAGTTCTCGAAACACAGAAGAATCGCCAATCAGCGATACCTTAAAAACAAATATTTTCTCCCCGGCAGCC
>PEVQ01000040.1:0-198 GCA_002780205.1 Elusimicrobia bacterium CG06_land_8_20_14_3_00_38_11 | reverse complement strand
TCCCCGGCAGCCGCAGATTTCTTTTTCATATTTGCTCTACAATTGAGGACCGTCCCCAATTCCTTATTGCTCCTTGTTCCGTCTCACATATTGTAAGAGCTGCTTCGTCGCTTTCCTTATCTCTTTCGTCTTTTTCTTCCACTTTTTCTGGAATTTCAGATATACCGCTTTTGCTTTCCGGCAATACGTTCTCGCACG
>PEVQ01000159.1:1915-2097 GCA_002780205.1 Elusimicrobia bacterium CG06_land_8_20_14_3_00_38_11 | reverse complement strand
ATTTTTTCAATATTTTTATAGACCTTTGAAATTGCTTTTTCTAAAGTTGTGTCAATCGCTGAAATATTTAATACCCGCCCTCCATTTGTTAGATAACTGCCGTTTTCAAATTTCGTTCCTGCATGAAAAATAACGGCATCTGTTGGGCGAATAAATTCGCCCCTACTATTTAATCCAAAAAT
>PEVQ01000159.1:534-1845 GCA_002780205.1 Elusimicrobia bacterium CG06_land_8_20_14_3_00_38_11 | reverse complement strand
TCAGTTTTCAATAACGGTAAAATCGCCTGCGTTTCAGGGTCACCAAAACGAACATTAAATTCTAAAACTTTTGGTCCATCCTTTGTTCGCATTATCCCTGCATAAATTATGCCTTTGTAATTAAGTCCTTCCTTTTTTATCCCTTCTAAAAAATTATCCCAAATTGTTTTTGTGTTCTGTGTATCAATAAATTTTGCTGGTGCATATGCACCCATACCGCCTGTATTTGGTCCTGAATCATTATCAAAAACTTGTTTATGGTCTTGAGATGGTATTAAAGGCAAAATTGTTTTTCCATCACAAAATGCAATCAGCGATGCCTCTTCACCTTCAAGTTTTTCTTCTATAACAATTTTATTTCCTGCAATGCCAAAAATTTTATCAACCATTATTGATTTTACAGCGTTTTCTGCTTCTTGTTTCGTATTACAAACAAAAACGCCTTTACCAGAAGCAAGTCCATCTGCTTTTATGACAGTTGAGAGTTGCCCGCCCCGCTTCGCTTGGCGAGGCCGGGGAGAGTTAAGAGTTGAGAGATAAGACAAGGCATTTTTAGAATTATCAAAAATTTTAAATTCAGCAGTTGGGATATTGTATTTTTTCATAAACTGTTTCGCAAAAATCTTACTTCCCTCAAATTGCGCAGATTTTTTGTCAGGTCCGAATATTTTTAATTTTTTTCTGTTGAAGTAATCAACGATACCCTCTGAAAGTGGAAGTTCAGGACCAACAACAGTTAAATCAATTTTATTTTTAATTACAAACTCGGAAATTTTTCTGAAATCCAACACATCAATTTTGCAGCATTCAATTCCGCTAAAGCAGGAAGAAATTCCGTCGCTGCCTGGAATACAGAAAAGTTTTTTTACAACTTCTGATTGCTTAAGTTTCCAGATAATCGCGTGTTCTCTGCCGCCAGAACCAATAACTAAAATATTCATATTCGCTTCGCTTAAAATCCAAATGCCAACCGAATGTTAACCGAATATACCCGAATAATTCGGTTGTATTCGGTGCTTCTATTCGGACTTTATTCGGGATAGTCTCCTGTAAAACATGCGAGACAAAATTTTTCTTTTGGGATGTTTGTTGCTTTTATCAAGCCATCTAATGATAAATAATAAAGGGTATCTACATCAAAATACTTTCTTATTTCTTCTGGTGTTTTTTCTGATGCAATAAGTTCTTTTTTTTCAGGTGTGTCTATTCCATAAAAACAGGGATATTTTATCGGGGGTGCTGAAATCCTGTGATGAATTTTTTTTACACCTGCTTTTTTAAGCATTCTAATAAGTTTTTTGCTTGTTGTAC
>PEVQ01000159.1:0-509 GCA_002780205.1 Elusimicrobia bacterium CG06_land_8_20_14_3_00_38_11 | reverse complement strand
GTCTCGGTTCAATAAAAGTTCTGCCGATATAATGATTCCTGATAAAGCCTATTTCATATGGTATTTTTGACTCTTCTGAAAATCCAACACCGGCGACATTAGCAGAGTCAGGAACAGAAATTACAATATCACTATTTGTGGGTTTCTCTTTTGCTAAGTATCTTCCAAGATTTTTTCTAACATTATATACGGAGGTCTCAAAAATTTTAGAGTCGGGCCTGGCAAAATAAATAAATTCAAATATACAAAATGCGTTTTTTTTATTTTCAGAGAACATGGTTGAATGAAGTTTGTTCTTACATATAACAATCATCTCACCAGGTTTTACATCCCTTATATATCTTGCCCCGATAATATCAAATGCACAACTTTCAGATGAGACAATATAGGAATTTCTTAATTTCCCGATGCACATCGGTCTGAAACCAAAAGGGTCTCTCACCGCGATAAGTTTTGTATCAGTCAGAAAAACAAGCGAATATGCGCCTTTAAGATATGCTAACGCATCA
>PEVQ01000280.1 GCA_002780205.1 Elusimicrobia bacterium CG06_land_8_20_14_3_00_38_11 | reverse complement strand
GAAAGGAGAAATAATTTTATGGCAAATCCGAAAAGACGGCATTCCACATCCCGACAGAATAAAAGAAGGGCAAACTGGAAAATTACGGCGGAAAATTCAGAACTGTGCCCGCAGTGTAAATCACCGAAACTACCCCATAGAGTATGTCCCAAGTGCGGATTTTACAATAATGTCTCCGTTGTAAAAATCAAAGAAAAAAAACAGGAAGAGAAAAAAGAGGGTAACTAAAACCACAGATGAAAACTGATGAACACAGAGAGAACCAAAAACTCAGAAATAAAATCTGTGTAATCGCAGTTAAAAATCTGTGTAATCTGCGTTATGAAAATAGTTGTTGATGCAATGGGCGGCGACTCAGCCCCGGCCGTCGTTATTGAGGGCGTAATAGATGCGGCAAAAGAATATGGCGAGGAAATATTGCTGGTGGGAGATGAACGCCAAATAAAAGAAGAACTGAAAAAATACAAAAATGTTCAAAACCTGCCTATAAAAATAATTCATTCGGAAGAAGTAATAACGATGAATGATTCGCCGGTTGACGCTGTCCGATTAAAACCAAATTCCTCAATCGTAAAAGGCATAAAACTTGTCGCAGAAGGCAAAGCGGAAGGTTTTTTTTCGGCAGGCAATTCAGGCGCAATAAACGCAACCGCCCATATGACGCTAAAACGGATAGAAAACGTTTCAAGACCCGCAATCGCAACGGTATTTCCGACGCTTGTGGACCCGTGCGTTCTAATTGATATCGGAGCAAATGTCGACTCAAAACCAAAGAATCTTTTGCAGTTCGCAGTAATGGGTTCGGTATATTACAAAAACCTTTTCAAAAAAGATAGGCCGAAAATAGGACTTTTATCTATCGGTGAAGAACCGTCAAAAGGCAATGAACTGACACTGGCAACTTATAAACTAATTTCTGAATCCGGGCTGAATTTTTTCGGAAACATAGAAGGACGGGACATCCCGCAGGGTAAAGTAAATGTAGTCGTCTGCGACGGATTTGTCGGCAATGTTGTTATAAAATTAAGCGAAGGCATCAGCGGATTTTTGGTTCAACTCATCAAAAATGAAATGAAAAAAAATCCTATTCGCATTATGGCGGCGGCATTTATATTAAAAAGCGTTTTCAAACACATCAAAAAGAAAATTGATTATGACGAATACGGCGGGGCGCCGCTTTTGGGCGTTAAGGGTGTATGCATTATTGGGCACGGTTCTTCAAATGCAAAGGCGATAAAAAACGGAATACGGGTATGCATTGAATCGGTAAAAAATAATATAATTGAAAACATAAAAAATGAGATTGCTAAAATTAATCATCTGACAGTTCTGTAAAGTAAAAAATGGTAGCCACAGAATGGCAGCCACAGAATGGCACAGAAAAACACAGAATAATTCTGTG
>PEVQ01000015.1 GCA_002780205.1 Elusimicrobia bacterium CG06_land_8_20_14_3_00_38_11 | reverse complement strand
GCCAAGACGCGGAGATTAAAAGAGAGAAAGTCAAAGAATAATTTTTAAGGTTTTCTCTGTGTTCCCTGTGTTCTCTGCGGTAAATAAGAATATAAGGTTTTCTCTGCGTTCTCTGTGTTCTCTGCGGTAAATAAGAATATAAGGTTTTCTCTGTGTTCCCTGTGTTCTCTGCGGTGAAATTAAACCATGAAAATCATTGACAGATATGTTACAACTACGTTCTTAAAATCACTTTTTTTTGCAGCGGCGGTTTTTTCTTTTATTATCTGCATAACGTATATTTTTGACCGCCTGAATATAGTTTTCAAATTCGGCGCCCCTTTATCCCTTTTCATACTTTCGCTGGGTTATTCCTTTCCTGCTTGGCTGTCTATGATATTTCCGGTTGCAGGACTTCTTGCGGCGATGTTTTCAATGGGAGATCTGGCAAGGAACAATGAAATTACCGCATTGAGAACATCGGGGCTAAGCATTTTACGTATTGCCGCACCCATAATTTTTTCCGGCATAATCCTATCCGTTTTTTTTATGTTTTTTAATAACACGGTGCTTGTTAATTCAAACAAAAAATACACGAAAATATGGAAATACAAAATAAAAAAACAGGCAGAGCAGCCGAATGAGGGATTTAATATCGTTCAGATTGAAAAGGATAAAATATTCTCGGCGAAAACAATTGACGGAAACAATGAAAAAATTACGGGACTGATTCTTTTGGGTCTGGATGAGCAATTGAATCTGAGCGGAAAAACTACGGCAAAAGAAGCGATTTGGAAAAACGGATTTCTTGAACTCAGCGAGGCAACAGAAAGCAGTTTCAACAACGGAAATTTCACCGTCCGAAAATTCCCGCTTAAAAAAATTCAATTCGCTAAAAGGCCTTCAGAGTTCATAAATATCAGAAAAAATCCCGACGAGATGTCTTATAGTGAAATATCGGATTTGATAATACGGCTGGCTAAATCCGGAATTCCTTCGCATCAGGAGCAGGTTCAAAAATATTCAAAACTGGCGAAACCGGTCGCGATTTTAATAATGCTCCTTTTGGGAATTCCTTTTGCGATAAAAGTTGCAAAAACGGCGAAAATTTTTTCATTTGCGGTTTCAATTTTTATCGGGTTTTTGTACTGGGGAACGCTATCTCTTTTTCTTGCGATGGGAATGAATAAGACGATAAGTCCGTTGTTTGCCGCATGGCTTCCGAATTTAATTTTTTTGCTTGTTGCGGCAA
>PEVQ01000235.1:167-1484 GCA_002780205.1 Elusimicrobia bacterium CG06_land_8_20_14_3_00_38_11 | reverse complement strand
CTTTACGGATGTAAAGTATTTTATGCTCCCCTTAGTAAAGGCGGTGAATTATGACACAAACAAATGTAAAAAATTATGTTCTATTATTATCTGTGTTTTTGTTTGTATTCGGATGCGGAAAAGATAATGATAAGAAAACTGAAACAAGCAATAAATCTGCTGAAACCAGTGTCAAAGAAGTAGTCAAAACCGAAACAACCAATAAATCCGCCGAGCAGGTTTCCAAAGATACTGCCAAAACAAATATGAAAATCCCAAAAAAACAAAAAAAAGAAATACCTGAAATTAAGGTTACTTTTGTTGAACTCGGCTCGGTCGGATGTATCCCGTGCAAAATGATGCAGCCGGTAATGAAAGAAATAGAAGAAAAATATAAAGGTCAGGTAAAGGTAGTTTTCTATGATGTTTGGACATCCGAAGGAAGCCCTTATGCTGAAAAATACAGGATAAGAGTAATCCCGACACAAGTATTCCTTGATGAAAATGGTAAAGAGTTTTTCAGACACGAAGGATTTTTTCCGAAAGAAGAACTGGTGAAAATTCTTGAACTGCAGGGGGTTAAAAAATGATTCTTGAAATTTTTAACCGTCTTACTTCTGCCCTGAATTCAACACCTGAAATAGCAATAATATCGGCTTATGTATGGGGTATATTAAGCATCATCTTAAGTCCTTGTCATCTTGCAAGTATCCCGCTGATAGTCGGTTTTATAGATGAGCAGGGAAAAATATCAACAAAAAGAGCATTTTTTATTTCTCTCTTTTTTGCGTTGGGAATACTTATCACAATTGCAGTAATAGGAGTCCTCACGGGTTTACTCGGAAGAATAATGGGTGATGTCGGCAAATACGGGAACTATTTTGTTGCAGTTATATTTTTTATCGTCGGATTACATCTGCTCGGCATAATCCCTTTGAATTTGAAAGGTGCTAACGCGGCAGGTTACAAAAACAAAGGACTAATGGCGGCTTTTGTTCTGGGTTTGATTTTTGGGATTGCTCTTGGTCCCTGCACATTCGCTTATATGGCGCCGATGCTCGGCATTGTATTCACAACCGCTTCAACAAATTTATTTTTTGCCGTGTCTTTAATATTTTTTTACGCCGTCGGACATTGCTCCGTAATCGTTTTTGCGGGAACATTCACGGAAATTGTTCAGCACTATTTAAACTGGAACGAAAAATCAAAAGGCGCGGTCATCTTAAAAAAAATCTGCGGGGTGCTTATAATATCAGGCGGAATATATTTACTTTATATCGGATAATAATTTTGTTGCGTGGAGGTGTGTATGATGAACGAAGTAAAAGTGGAAAGGAA
>PEVQ01000235.1:0-147 GCA_002780205.1 Elusimicrobia bacterium CG06_land_8_20_14_3_00_38_11 | reverse complement strand
ATCTGACGGTATGGGTAATTTTATGTATTGTTCTCGGTATAATACTGGGAAAATCGGCGCCGCAAGTTGCAAAATATCTGGACGGCATGGCGATTTATGTTAACGAAGCACCGACTGTTTCAATTCCGATTGCAATATGTCTTTTTT
>PEVQ01000054.1:6407-6706 GCA_002780205.1 Elusimicrobia bacterium CG06_land_8_20_14_3_00_38_11 | reverse complement strand
GGGCGCCGGAAAATCTTTTTTTAAAATATGTTTCGTTCAGCGAACTGATTGTAACTTTTTTTGCGCCGTAGGATGCATGTATGAACTCGTCGTTTCCGATATACATTCCGACATGTCCTATCCTGGAACTTCTGGGATATTTTCTGAAAAATACAAGGTCGCCGGGCATAAGTTCGTCTCTTTTTACTTTCTTGCCGATTCTGAACTGCAAATTGGATGTTCTCGGCAAAACGGTTCCCAACGATTTATAAACTTTCTGCATAAAATAAGAACAGTCAATTCCTTTTTCAACATCCATT
>PEVQ01000054.1:0-6372 GCA_002780205.1 Elusimicrobia bacterium CG06_land_8_20_14_3_00_38_11 | reverse complement strand
CGCTACATTTACAAGTTCTCCGAGGACTTCGTCTGAAATCTCGATTTCATGGTCTCCGTAACTTTCGGTAATTTTTTCCGCATCCGTTTCGTCTATCAGAGAAGCGGAAATATTTTCTTCCGATAATAATTTTGACACCGTAAAATCCGCCGTTTGTTTATCTTCATATGGGCCGACGATAACTCTGTAATGTTCGTTGACATTAAGTGCAACCGGATAATTGCGACTGGCAAGATATAACTGCTGATTTACCGCCTCTTCTTTATATCTAAAAACGCCTGCCTGTATGAAATACTCGCAGTAAAGGCAGGAAGTGGGAAGTAGTAAGTGGTAAGTGGTAAGGATTAAGAGGCAGTAGTAAGGATTAAGCCGCTTCGCTTTAAGTATTAAGTTTTTGCTTAATCCGTATAACTTATCACTTAATCCTGTTTTCTTAATTCTTAAAGGGAGCGAAGCGACCGACTTAATCCTTAATCCTATCTTTTTCATAATTCAATAATTCATTATAAAGCCGAGTCGTGTCTCGACCATTTTTATGTTTTCGTAATCCGGATGTTCATCAATAATTTTTTTGTAAATCTCTTTTGCCTGCGAAAATCTTTTTGTGTCCTCGTAAATTGTGCCTAAATTATACATGGAATCAACGGTAATCTGTGAAGAAGTATATTTTTCCAACACCCTATTATAACATAACTCGGCATCATCATATTTTGATGCTGTCCGATAAATTTCCCCTAATTGATACTGAACTTTCGGCGCCCATGATTTGTCCGAGTGAGCGTCAATAAATTTCTGCAATTTTCCGGTTTTTACGAAATCCGACGCCCAGTAAAAAATTGCAATAACTATAAGAACAAAAATTACAAACTTTTTCATACATTTTTAATCATGTCATGCTGAATTTATTTCAGCATCTCTTTAGACCCCGAAATGAATTCGGGGTGACACTTCGTGTCATTTTTAATTGTTTTTACTGCGGCTGTTTTTTTATCATATCACCGACTAAGACCGGCTCGCGGGCCATAATAACTCTACCCGTGCAGGTGTTATCCTGAATATCCGTTGAGATTTCAAGCACGCCGATTTTTCTTATCAGATTTCCTAAATTCTCGTCGGTTTCAGGATGAACAATCTTTCTGTCTTTTCTGTAGACGGTATACCTGTCAAGTGGTTTTATGTTTTGCTTTTTTCCTAAGTCCAAAAACACAGTGTCGCCCTGACCGATGATTATTTTTCTGTCTTTTTCGCCGGAAACATAACCGTCAAACTCCCAATTGTCGTCGGCGATAACGGAATCTTCTTCAACTTTTTTAACCGGCTCTTCTTTAGGAACTGTAGCGGGTTTTGGGGCTGAAGCAACTTCCTCTTTAACTTCTTCCTTCGCTACTTCTTCGGGAACATCAACGGGAATAATCAATTCGTCGCCGGGAAAAATCCAATGCGGATTTTTAATAAACTTATTGTAAGAATGAATTTTTTTCCACTGTGCGGCATCGTTGTAAAATTTTTGCGAAATCTGTGCCAGAGTATCGCCTTTCACCACAGTATAGACCTTTAATTGTTCTTTTGAAAAACACAAACAAACAAGCCACAGATTAGCACAGATTAACACAGATAAAAACTTTTTCATAAACACCTCCGATAGAGACAGGATTAAGCGATAAGTTGTAAGGATTAAGCAAAAACTTAATTCTTAAAGCGCAGCGATTTAATCCTTAATCCTGTTTTATCTTATTATAAAGAATTTTTTGCTTTTTGTCAAGGGTTTTTTACCGTTTTGAAAAAAAGCCAATTCTTGCCGGCAGGATTATTTTTTTTCAGTTTGATAAGACAGAACCTGCCGTTTAACTTTTTTCCTTTGAGCTCGCATATAACCTCGTCGTTTGCGAATTTTTCGGGGACATACTCCCCGCTGTCCCAGATTTCAACTTTTCCCGCACCGTAGTTGCCTTCCGGAATAACACCTTCAAATTTCGCATAATCAATCTCGTGGTCGGGCACGGCAATTGCAAGTCGTTTAATTTTAGAGTCAGATGACGGCTCTTTCGGAATCGCCCAACTTTTTAGGATTCCATCTTTTTCCAGACGGAAATCATAGTGCAGATGTTTAGCCGAATGTTTATGGACAACAAAAATAGGATTTTTGCTCATATCCAAAATTTTCTTATTATTTGTCATTGCAAGACCGATAGTCCCTAACGGGATTAAAGGGACTTCCTTGCGGTCGCCGAAAGCACCGTTTTTCTGAGACGGATGGATTTCGGAGTTATTTCTATGAGTTCGTCATCTTTTATGAATGTTATTGCTTTTTCAAGTGTCATCGGCTGGATAGGAGTAAGAAGAATATTTTCATCGTTTGCCGCCGCACGCATATTCGTAAGTTTCTTTTCTTTGCACGGGTTCACATTCAAATCATTATCGCGGTTATTCTCACCGATAATCATTCCTTCATACACCGGGTCGTTAGGAGACACGAAAAGTGTTCCCCGCGGTTCAAGGTGGTAAAGGGCATATGGGACGGCTTTTCCCTCTCTGTCAGAAACAAGGGAACCGGTCGTTCTTAATGTAAAATCGCCTCTGTAATGCTCATAATCCTGAATATAAGAATTCATTATTCCCGTTCCCCTTGTATCTGTAAGAAATTCGCTTCTGTATCCGATTAGCGCCCGAGTCGGAACGGTGAACTCCAGCCGCACTCTTCCCGTTCCGTGATTCACCATATTGAGCATTTTTCCTTTTCTACCTGAAAGTTTTTCTATAACTATGCCGATATTGGATTCGGCGCAGTCAATAAAAAGGTGTTCTATCGGCTCTAATGTTTTTCCGTCTTTCTGTTTGAATATCACTTGCGGTCTGCCGACACTGAGTTCAAAATCTTCCCGGCGCATCATTTCAATAAGTATTTCCATCTGGAATTCGCCTCTTCCTTTAACTATGAAATTATCGGAACCCGGAATTTCCTCAACTCGCATTGCAACATTCTGTAATGTTTCTTTTTTAAGCCGTTCCAAAATTTTTCTTGATTGAACAACGCTTCCTTCCGTGCCTGATATCGGCGATGAATTAATCGTGAAGAGCATAGAAATGGTCGGTTCATCAACTTTTATTCTTTTCAGCGCCTTGGGAGTTTCCTTATTGCAAATTGTATCGCCGATGGACACATCTTCTATTCCGGCAAGTATTACTATATCTCCCGCCTCGGCAGACGCTACTTCTTTTATGCTGATACCGTCGTAGATTTGCAATTTCGTTGTTTTTAACGGAGTAAGGTCGCCATTTTCTTTTATACAGACAAGGTCATCATTCTTGCTCACCTGCCCGTTAAATACACGACCTACAGCCAGTCGCCCGACATAATCCGAATAATCAAGGTCGCATACAAGCATCTGAAAGGGCTCGTCGGGTTCATAAAAAGGAGCGGGGATTTCGGATATTATCGTGTCAAACAGTATGCTCAAGTCCTTTCCTTTTTCATTAAGCGATCTCTGTGCGATGCCTTCGCGACCGACGGAATAAATCACGGGAAAATCTAACTGCTTATCTTTCGCATCAAGGTCCATAAATAATTCGTAGACATCGTCAAGCACTTCCTTTGGACGCGCATCCTTCCTGTCAATTTTGTTAATTAGCACGATGATTTTAAGTCCGGATTCCAGTGCTTTTTGCAAAACAAACCTTGTTTGGGGCAAGGGCCCTTCAGATGCATCCACAAGAAGCACGGCTCCGTCAACCATTTTAATCGCCCGTTCTACCTCGCCGCCAAAATCGGCGTGCCCCGGAGTGTCTAAAATATTTATTCTCACGCCCTTCCACCGGACGGCGCAGTTTTTTGCGGAAATTGTAACGCCCCGTTCGCGTTCAAGATCCATATTGTCCATAACCCGTTCGGAAACATCCTGATTTTCCCTGAATGTCCCGCTCTGGCGCAACATGAAATCAACAAGCGTTGTTTTTCCGTGGTCAACATGCGCGATTATGGCGATGTTCCGCACCTTATCATTTATTTTATTTTTTTTCATATATTGAGAAAGTGGTTATTTGTCATTCTGAACGAAGTGAAGAATCCCGTCTTTCGTCGGAACACTAAATTCGAGATTCTTCGCCTGTGGCTCAGAATGACATCTTACTATGGTTTTTCAACGGTCTCATTGTATATTTTTTTCAACTCTCCTAATAACATTTCATCCTACCAACTCGTATATGGCTCACCTTTTACATCAACACCGTTATTATTAACAACAACTTTACCGCTGCGAAAACAATAAAACCAGCCGTTATCATTGCCCGAAGGTAAATTGCCGGGATCAGGTTCATTCCAAACACCGCTGCGGACTTCTTTGGTTTGACCGGGTGAAATAGAATTTTCCGGTAAATCCCTGATATATGGACTAAAATCAGCGCAGAGTTCCTCAGACCAACCCCTCGCGTATATACCGTCGGGACTGCCGTTTGCTGCCTCCCATTTCTGGTCGGCCAGGCCGCCGCCGATTTCATAAAGAGGTGCGGCGGGCGGATCCCCCGAGATGCGGTATGAATATATTCCTTCATTTCCCCCGTAATAAAAAGCCACTGCTGTTCGGCAAATACCCAGGTTGCCTTTTGTTGCCGATTCTTTGGCTCTCTTCATCATTTCGGCGAACTTCGGGATAGCGATACCCGCGATTATTCCGATGATGGCAACCACAATCATAAGTTCAATCAGGGTAAACCCTTTATCTTTTTTTAATATATTCATATTGCTGAAGCAGTTTTTCATTATAAGTATCCCACATTGTTACGGTTTTGCGCAGTATCGGAATAAGACATAAAAGTATTATTGCCGCCGAGATGAGACGGTAAGCAAAATTCACGGCGATGCCTTTTTTCTTTTCAGCGAACAATGTCCACATTTCAACAAAAATAAAAATTATAATTGTTGTGAGCCCGAGAATACAGATTAAAAAAGGCGTATTTCTAATTCTGATGTCTTCGGCTAACGGTAATTCAATCGCCGATATGTAGGCATACCAGTGAACTGACTCCCCCAGAAGTACCATCAACATAACAAGAATGAAAAATCGGGCTATTACTCTTCCCGTGTTTTTTGTTCTACCGGAAAGCCGTGCTTTTAATACCCCGCTCAATTCATAAACCGCAAGAAGTATTGAGACCGCAAAACTGACAATTACCAAACTATCCATAGAAGCGCTCCTTATTTTTTATAATTTTCATTTTCAATAGTTGAATACATAATTGGCTTATCAATATCTACATATATGTATTCTTTGCCAGAAACATCAGTATTGATATTCATTATATTCTCGTTCTTGTTACGATTAAGAAGTTCTTGATATACTAACTTTGCGTCAGAGTCATAAATGAGTAACATTGAGCGATGTGAAGTTGCCCTCAATCTTACTAACACGGCTAATCCTTTTGAGGCGGAATTGTCTATGGCAAGTTGAATAACGTGAATACGACCAATATAGTCATACTTTCTCAAATCAGCCGTTGCAATATTATTTTCGTTTTCGTCGCGAATCGCGATGCTGTTACCTACAGCAAAATGAATTTTCTTGCCATTCCATATGAAAGTTTCTGCCTCACTTTTTTCATCAACATAAGTTGTAAATACGAATTTTGATTCACTTGTTTTTTTGATGATTTTAATCGTTGACAGATTTATTTTGATGATTCGGCCCGCATCGAATATAATATGTGGTCTTTGAACCCATTCTTGATATTTAATGAGCAAAATACCGGAAAGGAAAGCGACTATAATGGAACATACAAACGAAATATTTATTATTTGATTGCTTCGTTTTGTTATAATTCGCGACGGAACGAATTTGCCGACAACAAATCGCACAACTAATCCAACGACAAAACAAATGAGCAGTACTAAAACAGTATAAACTGGCAAAAATATAAAACCGATGCAATGAGTTGAACTAGGTCTACCGATATATATTTCAGCAATAAATGCCGTCCATCCGAAAACAATTAAATTCACGCCGATAAAACCTGATACTAAATATGGTATGTTGGTTGGATATCTGTCAGAAAATATTTTCATTTTTTACCTTTACATCGTCCTGTCTAACGACCTGTACTGTATCGCTTCGGCGATGTGGGGGGTCTGGATATTTTCGGATGCGGCTAAATCAGCGATGGTTCTGGCGACTTTCAGAATCCTGTCGTGGGCGCGGGCGGAAAAGCCAAGTTTATCCATCGCATGTTTAAGAAGTTTTTTACTTTCGTCGCCGATTGCGCAGTAAATTTTTATGTGCTTTGATTCCATATGGGCGTTGCAGTAGATATTTTTTTCGTTTTTGATTTTTATGTGCTTTGATTCCATATGGGCGTTGCAGTAGATATTTTTTTCGTTTTTGA
>PEVQ01000191.1 GCA_002780205.1 Elusimicrobia bacterium CG06_land_8_20_14_3_00_38_11 | reverse complement strand
AAAGAGTGAATTAAAGAGATTAATTCTTTAACTTTCAGTGAAGTTCTGTGAAATTCTGTGGCTGAATTACAGAATCCCGCTAAAAACGGGAGGGAGGAAAAGTGGAAAGATGGATTAGCGTTTTAGGAACGGTTGTGCTTGTCGGCATCGCCTGGCTTTTCTCGATGAACAGAAAAAAGATCAACTGGAAGACGGTCGGCGTCGGCATTGCCTTACAGGTAATTCTTGCTCTGATAGTTCTGGTGTCTCCTCCAGGCAGGTGGTTTTTTTCAAAAATGAATGATGTTATCGTAAGAATGCTTTCATTCTCGGAAGACGGCGCGAGATTTTTATTCGGCAACCTTGTGGCAAATTATATTCCCGTCGGTGTTTTGGAAAACCATAATTTTGTTGAAACGATAAGAACAGTTGCATATGGCGGAGCATTCTTTGCTTTTTCCGTTTTGCCGACCATAATTTTCTTTTCATCACTGATGTCGGTTATGTACTATCTCGGAGTGATGCAATTGATTGTTCTTGCTTTTGCAAAAGTTATGACGAAATTTATGGGCGTCTCCGGCGCCGAATCGCTTTCCTGTTCTGCCAATATTTTTGTAGGTCAAACGGAAGCGCCGCTTCTGGTAAGACCATTTATTTCCGATATGACGAAGTCGGAACTTTTAGCGGTTATGACCGGCGGAATGGCAACTGTCGCCGGCGGAGTTATGGCTGCGTATGTCGGGATGCTGAAAGATTATTTTCCCAGCATTGCGGGTCATCTTTTGACGGCGTCCGTGATGTCTGCTCCCGCCGCGTTGGTTATGGCGAAAATAATTCTTCCCGAGACCGGTGAATCAAAGACGGCCGGTGTCGTAAAAATCCACTATGAAAAAACGGATGCCAATATAATTGACGCTGCGGCAAACGGCGCCACAGTAGGACTTCAACTTGCCCTCAACGTCGCCGGATGTCTGATTGCTTTTATGTCGCTTCTTGCAATGTTGAATTTTTTAATCGGCTGGACGGGCGGTTTAGTTGGGTTCGCCGGGTTATCACTTCAAAAAATATTCGGGTTTATTTTTGCTCCGTTGGCATGGATTATGGGTGTTCCTTGGAAGGACTGTTTTATTATCGGAAATCTGATGGGCGTTAAAACTGCCGTCAATGAATTTGTCGCATATTTTGATTTTGCGGTATTCATCAAGCAAAATCCCGGCGTGTTAGCGGAAAGGTCAATGATAATAGCGACATATGCCCTGTGCGGTTTCTCCAACTTTTTGTCAATTGCAATTCAAATAGGCGGTATCGGCGCACTTGCTCCCAACAGGCGGCACGACCTTGCAAAACTGGGACTATGGGCGGTTCTTGCCGGCTCCCTCGCCTGTTTTATGTCGGCGACAATCGCAGGGATTTTGATAAAATAATTTAACAAAGAAGAAAATCAGAAAATTGGCAGTTACTAAGGGGAGCATAAA
>PEVQ01000142.1 GCA_002780205.1 Elusimicrobia bacterium CG06_land_8_20_14_3_00_38_11 | reverse complement strand
TCAAGTATTTTGTGTAAGTTGTGAAAAATTTTTAATTAAGGGCTTACCCTCCCATAATTTATTCTGTCTTGATAATATCGCAAATACGATTCGCTCTACGCTTGCACGGTTGTTAAAACAACTCATCGGTCTGGTTCTGCGGCGCACTTCACGGAAGACACGCTCAATTATGTTCGTCGTCCTCAATTTTATTCTCAACGGTTCCGGCTGGTCGTAAAAATTTAGCAATTCTTCCAAGTCGTCCTCTATGCACTTCACTGCTTCCGGAGATATTATTTTCCACACCGACGACCATTTCTTAAACGCATACACGGCATCATCGTAATTTTCCCGGCTATAAATATCTCTCGCCTCGTTCACGCAGACATCACGCAATTTTTTTGTGAGTCGGTTTGATACATTGCGCAACTTGTGCGC
The DNA here is from genome assembly GCA_002780205.1 of Elusimicrobia bacterium CG06_land_8_20_14_3_00_38_11. Classification (GTDB taxonomy): domain Bacteria; phylum Elusimicrobiota; class UBA8919; order UBA8919; family UBA8919; genus UBA8919. Next base: position 928 of record PEVQ01000142.1, on the reverse strand, counting down.
CCAGCATCGCTGAACTTTTAATTGCGGATACACATAGTCCAACGCATTCCTTAATCCTTTATTCCCGTCTATCGTCGCTAATCTTAAATGTTCGCCTTTCAGTCCGCGGTGATACATACTGTTAAGAAACTTTACCCACGCATTCTCGCTTTCGCCGTGCACCGCCAATTCAAAATCTATCAACTCGCGGTTTCCGTCTTTCTTTATTCCGTAACATACCAACACTACCCGGCGCCTTTTATGCACGGGACTTTTCGTGTTCAAATATACGCCGTCCAATATCAAATACAGATAATCATCGTCTAAAAACCTGTTGTGATATCTGGCTACATACCGGTCTAACCGTTTCGCTATTTTTGATACCGTCGTCGCCGAGATGTTTCCAATGCCGCCGAGCAATGCACCCAACACCTCGTCTACCCGCCGTGTTGAGACACCTGCTAAAAACATTTTTAGAACTTGTTCATCTATCTCGGCGCTTCTCCGTTTGTACCTCGGCAATACCGTTGATGCTATTGCGCCTTCGCGGACTCGTGGCACTTTTATATTCTGAATATACCCGTAACTCGTCAGTAAATCCCGTCGGTAACTGCCGTTGCGATATGTACTGCGTTCATAATTGTGCTGCCATCGGTTGCTGCCTATTAAATCGTTTACTTCTATCTCCATCCCGCTTTCAAGAACACGACGCACCATCTCCATTACCCGCGGGCGGACATCTCCTAAAAAATCTTCGCTAACTCGGACATCGTCCCACTTTTCCCACTCCTCACGTTCCAGACCCTTGACTTTTTCCAGTTCACTTACTAAAATACCCATTGGGTTATCCTCCTTTTTAGAATTTACCTTCTATTACAGGATAGCCCTTTTTTATTATTTTTTCAATACTTGAACCTGCAGGTTCAAGTAAAACTTACACAACTTATTT
>PEVQ01000251.1 GCA_002780205.1 Elusimicrobia bacterium CG06_land_8_20_14_3_00_38_11 | reverse complement strand
TCCGATGCAAGAGATTATTGGAAAGTAAATAAAGCGGCACTGAAAGAAATGCACAGGCAAGTCGGTGATTTACAGATAAAAAACGGTATTGCAGTAAAAGGGCTTTTGATAAGACATCTGGTTCTACCTGAAAACATCGCAGGAAGTAAAAAAGTATTTGAATTCATCTCAAAAGAAATTTCGCCAAAAACATATATCTCAATTATGTCGCAGTATCATCCTGCAAATAGAACAGATGAATTTCCTGAATTACAACGAAAAATTACCGACAAGGAATACTTACGTGTCATAAATTGGGCTGGTGAATTTGGATTAACTCGCGGTTGGCGGCAGGAAATATGATAATAAAAAATAAATTTGAAATGCCGAATGATGTCAGAGACGCAAAAATTATTCAGCAAAATTTGTCAACAAAAATAATTCTCAAAAATGATTTTGAAGATATTTCGCAAATTAAGACCGTTGCCGGATGCGATGTTTCATATTCAAAAGATGAAAAAAAAATTTACGGGGCGGTTGTTGTTCTGGATTTTGCTACCTTAAAAATTTTAGAAACCGTAAAAATCAAATACGGCGGCAAATTTGCATTTCCTTATATTCCCGGTTATCTTTCTTTCAGAGAAGGACCTGTTTTGCTTGAGGCGATAAAAAAGTTAAAAACCGAGCCGGATTTGTTTTTGTTTGACGGTCAGGGAATTGCACATCCGAGGGGAATTGGCATCGCATCACATCTCGGTGTAATACTTGATAAACCGTCAATCGGGTGCGCAAAATCCCATCTCTACGGAAATTACGAGGAACCGCCGCCGGCATTAAAAGGCGCTTATACTTTTTTAAAAGATAACGCAGGAACTTTAATGGGAATAGTGATGCGTTCAAAAAAATATACAAAACCAATATTTATTTCGCAGGGACACAGAATCGGGTTAACCACGGCCGCCGATATTATTTTTAAGTGTCTGACGAAATACCGAATTCCCGAACCACTGCGTTTAGCACACATTGAAGCGAATAAACAGGTCGCAGATAAAGGTGGATAAAGATTTATCTGTGTAATCGCCTTTGAAAATCTGTGTAATCTGCGTTTTAAAAATTGACTTACTAAAAAAAATTTAATATAATTTTATAGCATCAGAATTGGAATAATGGCGACCATAAATCCTCGCTTATCTTGTTGTATCGGAAACTGAATAATTGCCACAGAAATACACGGAAGAAACACAGAAAAAAGATTCGGTGAAATTCTGTGACATTCTGTGGCTAAAAGGAACTTAAATTATGCCGGAATTGAGACGGGACTTAATATCGCACAGATGGATTATCACCGGAACGCAAAGTGAAGAAGAATTTTTATCGTCTTTAAATCCAAAACACAGCGAAATGACGAATGAATGTTTTTTTTGTGAAGGCAACGAAACAAAGACACTTCCTGAAATATATTCAATAAGAAAATTTGATACGCGTCCCAATACACCGGGTTGGCAGG
>PEVQ01000168.1:247-1574 GCA_002780205.1 Elusimicrobia bacterium CG06_land_8_20_14_3_00_38_11 | reverse complement strand
GAAACATCTCGGTTTTTAACTATGAGATTCTTCGTTTCACTCAGAATGACTACCAATGGCTAAACTGTTACCAACAACAGTCGCATGGTAATGTGACCGCTACAATGTTGGGGATTTTTTTATTGCAATTTTTCCGAAAATTTTGTAAAATAATTATATCGGAATTTTAAAAGCGTCACAGAATGACACAGATAAAGGCATAATAGCCACAGAGGGCACAAAGAACACAGAGAAAAAAAATCTGTGTAATCCGCGATTTTAATCCGTGTAATCTGCGTTAAAAAATGAAAAATAAAATACAGTTTGTCTGTCAGGAGTGCGGGTATGAATCCACAAAGTGGCTGGGAAAATGTCCCGACTGTGAAAAATGGAATACTTTTGTAGAAGAGCATAAAGTCCCGCAATCAAAAACCCGTCCGCACATAACTAATTTTTCGTCGGAAGTTAAAAAAATTGATGAAATTACCGGAACAGAAACCCTTATCAACAGATATAGAACCGGCATAAACGAATTTGATAATCTTTTAGGCGGCGGCCTCGTTGACGGACAGATGCTCTTAATAGGCGGTGAACCTGGCATCGGGAAATCAACACTCCTTTTGCAAATTGCCGGGCGGCTGTCGTCTCAATTTAACTGTCTGTATGTTTCCGGCGAGGAATCGCTTGAACAGTTGAAAATGAGAGCACAGCGACTTAAAATTGTTCAAGGGCAATTATTTCTTGTCTCGGAAACGCTGCTTTCTGAAATCGTTAACAGGGTGAATGAAGTTAAGCCGAAATTTCTTTTTATTGATTCTATCCAGACAATGTACCGCGACGATATTGAATCGGCGCCGGGAACCGTTTCTCAGGTGAGAGAAACAACGGCGGAACTTTTGTCAATAAGTAAATCAATCCCGCTTACCACGTTTATCTGCGGACATGTCACAAAAGAGGGAACGCTTGCAGGTCCCAGAATTTTGGAACACATCGTTGATACCGTTTTATATTTCAGTTCGGAACAACATCACACATACCGGCTTCTCCGGTGTTTCAAAAACAGGTTCGGGGCAACATCCGAAATAGGGATTTTTGAGATGCAGGAAGAGGGCTTAAAAGAAGTAAAAAATCCGTCTGAGATTTTTATAGGGGAGAAACCGAAAAATGTTTCCGGGAGTGTGACAACCTGCATTATTGAGGGTGCTAGACCTATTTTATTAGAGGTCCAGGCACTAGTTTCGTCCACTCCGCTTCCTCTTCCTCGCAGGCAATTTTCCGGATTGGATTATAATCGGGCGGTAATAATAATCGCTGTTCTAGAAAAGCGGCTCGGACTTCGGCTTGTCAA
>PEVQ01000168.1:0-220 GCA_002780205.1 Elusimicrobia bacterium CG06_land_8_20_14_3_00_38_11 | reverse complement strand
AGGAATAAAAACGAAAGAACCGTCCTGCGATTTATCCGTTGCCTGTGCGATTGCGTCCGCCGTCGGAAATTTTGTGGTTTCATCCAAAATAGGGATTATCGGAGAAGTCGGGTTGACCGGCGAGGTCCGAGCGGTAACCCATATTTCGCAGCGACTCACCGAATTTGAAAAACTCGGATTTGAAAAGTGTATAATTCCGAAGGCGAACTTAAAAGGAATA
>PEVQ01000056.1 GCA_002780205.1 Elusimicrobia bacterium CG06_land_8_20_14_3_00_38_11 | reverse complement strand
CGATGGAACAATTATGTCTTGCCTACGAAAACAGCGTCAATCAAATGAAATATCCGTCGCTGTATTCAACCGCCTGCCTAATTCTTGATTTTCTATGCATCCACCCTTTCAGGGACGGCAACGGCAGGGTCTCGCGACTTTTGACATTACTTGCATTGTATCAGAATGGTTTTGTCGTCGGCAAATATATAAGTTTGGAACGTATTATTGAACAATCCAAAGAAACTTACTACGAAGCATTAAATAAAAGTTCGCAGAGATGGCACGAGTCAAAACACGATGTAATGCCGTGGTTTCACTTTTTTCTCGGTACTGTACTTAATGCCTATAAGGAATTTGAGGAGAGAGCGGGGAATGTAAAACCGCCAAGGGGCGCAAAGACAGAAATTATTATAAAAGCCATAGAAAAGCAATTAGGTGAATTTTCTATAAGCGATATAGAAAAAGAATGTCCTGCCGTAAGCCGTGTGATGATTAAAAAAGTGTTGGATAAAATGCAGAAAGAAAAGAAAATTAAAAGCCTCGGCAAAGGGCAGTCAGCCAAATGGAAACGAATGGCATACTAACTGTATGAATGATATACTGAATGGTATAATATAAAAATGAACTTTGAAAAATTTATTGCTTTAAGGTATTTTTGGGCGACGAGAAAAAAGTTTTTCAACGCGATTTTGACGGTAATTTCCATATCAGGAATCGCCGTAGGCGTTGCAGCGCTTATCATAACTATTTCAGTAATGAACGGTTTTCAGACGGATATAAAGGAAAAAATTTTATCCTTAAGTCCGCACATCACGATTTATTCCGACTCCAAAATACCCAAGGAAATGTTAAAGATGGACGGTGTTCTTAATACCTCAGAGTTTCTCTATGGTCAGATGATTTTAAGGAAAGGTAAAAATGCGACAGGTGTTGCCGTAAAGGGAATAATTCCGGAAGAAGAAAAAAAAATAATTTCTCTTGAAAGAATTCTCAAAAGTAAAAACATAAACGCATTAAAAGAAAAAACAGTTTTTATAGGGATTGAACTCTCTAAAAATCTTTTAGTTTCCGCCGGCGATGAAATAATTCTTGTCTCGCCGTTCGGACAAACATCCGCATTCGGAATCATTCCGAGGATGGAAAAATTCACCGTCTCGGATATATTTGATTCCGGTATGTATGAGTATGACTCGTCTCTTGTTTATATGAATTTTTCCGACGCTAACCGGCTTTTAGGTTCAGAGAGCATCCGCGGATTAGAAATAAAAACCGACAACATTTTTAATTCGGATAAAATGGCATCGGCAATTAGAAACAAACTGGGTTTCGGCTACACCGTTAAATCGTGGAATGAAATGAACAAAAATCTATTTTCCGCTCTAAAACTAGAAAAGTTCGTAATGTTTCTTATTTTAACGCTCATTATTATAGTCGCAACTTTTAACATAATTTCGCTTCTACTGATAACTACAGTGGAAAAAATACACTCAATAGGCGTGTTAAAAGCAATCGGGGCTCTACAAATTTCAATTATGAAAATTTTTCTTTATCTCGGATTTATTATCGGAACAATCGGAACGGCTGCCGGAACAACACTCGGACTTTTAATATCTTTTATTTTGAAAAAATATAAATTCATTAAACTTCCCGCCGACGTGTATTACATTGATAAACTGCCGGTAAAAATTGTTTTTTCCGATATAATTCTGATAATTTGCGTAAGTATAATTATTGCGCTTCTGGCGGCGATTTATCCTGCGTGGAAAGCGTCAAGAATTGAGCCCTGTGAAGCGATTCGGTATGAATGATTTTATTATACGATGTGAAAATATCACGAAAAAATATACCGACGGCAAAATTGATGTTGCCGTTCTAAAAGGGATTTCGCTTGACATAAAAAGAGGGGAAACGGTGGCTGTTACGGGCCCTTCAGGCGCCGGGAAATCAACGCTTTTACATATTTTGGGACTGATGGATAAGCCAACCTCCGGAGTTATTTTTGTGGACGGCTTAAACGACAACTTAACGGAAAAAACACTCTCAAATTTCAGAAATGAATCAATCGGCTTTGCATTCCAGTTTTACAATCTTTTGCCGGAGTTCACGGCGCTTGAAAACATTATGATGCCGTCAATAATTTTAGAAAAAAATAAATCGGAATCAAAAAAAAAAGCACATAAACTCATATCGGAAGTAGGACTGGCATCTCGGGCGGAACATTTGCCGTCGGAACTTTCAGGCGGGGAACAGCAGCGGATAGCAATAGCGCGGGCGCTTATAAATTCGCCGCAGATTTTTATTGCCGACGAACCGACCGGAAATCTTGACAAAGCAACGGGAGAAAAAGTTATTGACTTAATTATGCAACTTCGTTCGGACTATAATTTCACTTTGATTCTGGCAACGCATAATGAGGAAGTCGCAAATAAATGTTCAAGAAAAATAAAATTAGTTGACGGACAAATAGAGGCAGTGAAAGGAAGTGGTTAAGTGGCTAAGTGGTTAGTGTTGAGATTTTTACTAATCACTTAATCACTAATCACTTAATCACTGATATTATTTATGTATAACAGATTTACCGAAAGGGCGCAGAGAGCGATACGACTGGCGCAGGAAGAAGCAAAACGGTTGAACCATGACAGCATCACACCCGAACACATTTTATTGGGACTTTTAGATCTTGACGACGGCGTCGTTGCCACGATAATATTAAATCTAAACGTTCACACCGCAAGAATTAAAATTGAAATTGAAAAAACACTTCCCATCGGCGATAATCTATTACAATACGGCGAACTTCCTTTAACACCGAAAGCAAGAAAGGTTTTAGAATACGCTATTGAAGAAGCGCAAAAAATGGCGCACAGTTATATCGGCACGGAACATATTCTTCTCGGGCTTCTTAAAAATCCCGATTTGAAAACAACGGCGATACTTGAGAATTTCGGTTTAAGTTATGATTTAATTAAGGAAGAAATAATAAATATGCTCGGTGAGACAACGCCGACGCCGCCGCTACCGCAGCACAAACATAAATCCAAAACGCCGACCATTGACGAGTTCGGACGGGATTTAACTGAAATGGCAAGAGAAGGCAAACTTGACCCCGTAATAGGACGTGAATCCGAAATTGAACGGTTGATTCAGATTCTATCACGGCGAACAAAAAATAATCCTGTTTTAGTCGGCGATCCCGGCGTCGGTAAAACGGCAATCGTTGAAGGACTTGCCCAAAAAATCATAAATCAGGATGCGCCGGAAATTTTACTTAACAAACGGGTCATCACCCTTGATTTATCCGGAGTTGTCGCCGGCACAAAATACAGGGGAGAATTTGAACAACGGCTTAAAAATATAATGGATGAAATAAGGGCGGCAAAATCCAACATAATTCTTTTTATAGACGAACTTCACACGGTCATAGGCGCAGGAGCGGCAGAGGGCGCAATTGACGCATCAAACATGCTGAAACCGGCATTAGCACGTGGAGAACTTCAATGTATCGGTGCAACAACTTTTTCCGAATACAGAAAACATATTGAACATGATGCGGCGTTGGAAAGAAGATTTCAGCCGATAACGGTAAATCCGCCGAGCGTTGAAGAAACGATAAAAATTTTACAGGGTCTTAAAGAAAAATACGAAATGCATCACAAGGTAAAATATTCCGACGAATCAATTGTCGCCGCAGTAGAATTATCCGACAGATATATAACCGACAGGTATCTTCCTGATAAAGCGATTGATCTTTTGGACGAGGCGGGCAGCAGAGCACATCTTAACATAACATCAATGCCGGCGGAGTTTAAGAAAAAAGAAATAGAAATTGAAAACACGGTAGTTGAAAAAGACAAAGCAGTCAATAATCAGGAATTTGAAAATGCCGCAAAACTGCGTGATAAAGAAGACGAATTAAGACGCATACTTGCCGACGATAAAAAAAAATGGAGGCAGACGCTTAATCTTGTAAAACCTACAATTACAGAGGAAGATGTTGCCGGGATTGTTTCAAAATGGACGGGAATTCCTCCGACAAAACTTACCGAAAAAGAATCCGGACGGCTTCTGAAAATGGAGGATGAACTTCACAAAAGAATAATAGGTCAGAACGAAGCGATTGTATCCATATCACACGCCATAAGACGAACGCGAACCGGACTTAAAGACCCCAAAAAACCGATAGGAACATTCATATTTTTGGGACCTACGGGCGTCGGAAAAACGGAAGTGGCAAAAGCATTAGCAGAGTTTATGTTCGGTTATGAGGATGCTTTAATTCGTCTTGATATGTCGGAATACATGGAAAAATTTTCTTCCTCTCATCTTATAGGAGCGCCGCCCGGATATGTCGGATACGACGAAGGCGGACAACTCACCGAAAAGGTGCGGCGCAAACCTTACTCGGTAATTTTGCTTGATGAAATTGAAAAGGCGCATCCGGATGTGCTGAACATACTTCTTCAGATAATGGACACGGGAATTTTAACCGATAATTTGGGACACAAAGTCAACTTCAAAAATACAATAGTTCTTATGACATCAAATATAGGCGCACGGCTTATATCAAAAGGCAAATCGCTCGGATTTCTTGTTCAGGAAGACGCTCAAAATGATTTTTCTTCAATGAAAGAAACCGTTCTTGAAGAACTAAAAAAAACGCTGAACCCGGAATTTATAAACCGTCTTGACGATATAATTGTTTTCCATCCGCTTGACCGTGATGATATGAAAAAAATTCTTGACTTGCTTTTGGAAAGGGTATCAAAAAAAACCAGCCGGCAGGGATTTTCCGTTAATTTAACCGACGAGGCAAAAAATTTCCTGCTGGAAAAGGGATTTGACCCGCAATACGGGGCAAGACCCTTAAACAGAACAATTTCAAAATATCTTGAGGATTGCCTTGCGGAAGAAATACTTTCCAAAAAAATCCCGAAAGGAACATCAATACAAATTGATTATTCTGCGGATGCAAAAAAACTCATATTTAAGTCAGGACTTGCCGAGACAAAAACTTAAAATGGAAAAATTAAAAGAAGAGGAACATCTGAAAGAAAAATATTATAAGCGATACGGTATTGCATATAGCGGACTTCTCAAAACAAAAAAAACATTTAAGTCGCTTACAATGTCGCTGGGCGAAATTTTTTTACTTTTAAGAAAACGGAAAAAGAAATAAACCGCAGAGACATCCCGCAAGCGGGACAGTCGCCGTTCGCAGAGTTTAAGAAAAAGATTTTCTCTATGTTTCTCTCTGCGCCTCTGCGGTAAAATAAACTGAATGAATGAAAAAAATAATTTTAATTTTATCTGTATTTACAGCGTTAACTGCCGGCGTATACCTTTTTATACGATTTAACATCTTCACAACCTCGCTGAAATACCTTGCACAGTCACAACTCACCGTTGCATTATCAAGACCTGTAAAAATAGAAAAAGTTGTCTGGCTTCCTTTCAATAAAATAGTATTGAAAAAAATACAATTTGAAGGTTTTAACTGCGAGGAAGCGGTCGTTGCCGTCAATCTTAAAAAAATAAGCAAAGGACTATCCTCAATTGAAAGCATAACTCTTATCAACCCGCAAGTTAATATATCTGCTGTAAAAAATACTCGCATCAAAAAATCTAAAAAAAAATCTGCATTTTTATTGCCTGCAAAAATTTCCGTACTTAATGGAACAGTTACTTTTAGCAGCACTTTTACCGTCAACAATTTCAATCTTGAAACCGTTAACAAAAACAATAATTATGCCGTAAAATCAAAAGCCGTTGTAATTACGCACGATAAAAATAATTTTTCATCGCAAATAGAAGTAGCCGGAATGATTAACAATGATTCGTCGGTAAAATTGAAGGGTACTCTGGGAAATACAAACTTCAACAATTTAGAAAAACTCAACGGTGATTTCAACATCAGGGGTTCTAACGGCAACTTTAATCTTTCAGGCAAATTAAATTCAGCCGAGATTAACCTCAAAATAGACACAAACATAATTTTAGATAATCTTAAAATTAACTCGCAGGTGTCCGGCAACATAAACAATTTGAGAAAATTTGCAGAACATCTTTTACCCGGAACCACTTTTCAATATCTGCCGGAAAATGCCGCATCGTTTGACGGTTCATATCAACTGCCCGATAAGAAATTAACATTAAATATAAAACAAAACGATATGAAAATAGCAAACATTATTTCATTAAGAAATGTAAGAACAGATTTAATAATCTTTAATAACGAATGTATCGTTAACTCCACGGCGACGGCATTGAACGGCGATGTAATTTTAACCGGCAAGATACAGAAAAATAACCTTGATTTATCTATAACCTTTCGTGATATGGAGATTCAGTCGGATTATGTTTCCGCAACCTGTGCACTTGATTTAAAAATACTCGGGACATTTGATAACCCAAAAATCGCGGGTAAAATAACAACGGATAATTTATCTCTCAAAAATAAATCATCAAAAAATGTTTCGGGCAGGGTTTTATGGGAAAACGGCAAGGGTTCCGTTAAAATGTCCGGATCTAATTTCGCCTTAAATATAGAAGGCAATAAGTCAAAAATTACAAGGGGAAATATAAAGTATGACACGACAGAAATTTTATTTTCCGGAAAATATGACAAAATCAACTTTCATTGTAAAAATGTTGATGTCTCTATGTTTGACAATAATATTTCAGGTTTTATCGGATACATAGACGGCTACATCAAAAATGGCGCAGGCGGTGACGGGGTTAGTCATCCGGAAATCGCAGCATCTTTTTCATCTGACAATATAACAATCAACGAAAGTACAACATCTATTACAGGCGAATTTTTTTATGACAGAGAAGGAATGTACATAAAAAATTTGAAAACGGACGGATTAAACGGAGAAATAAAAATAAAGAAAAATACAACCGAAGGGAGTTCCATTAGGGAGACATCCGGTTATCTTAATCTTTCCAAATGCAACAGCAATATAATTTTGCCATTTGTCGGCATCGGCTCCGATGTTATATCCGGCAATATATCGGGTAAAATAAACTGGAATAGCAAAAACGGAAATCCAAAACCACATGGAATAATCGCGATAACCCGCGGAAAACTTTTCAAGAATATTCCATATGATTTAATTGTAACTTCTTTCGAAACAAAACTGTCAAAACTTATAATTACTGAATTTGCCGTGCAACAAAAAGCATCAAAAACATCAATACGGCTTTCCGGCGAAATAGATAAGAATAGATTCAACCTTAATCTAAAACTTGACGAATTTGAAATATCCGGAAAGACAATAAACGGCAATTTAGAACTTACCGGGGAAAAATTGGCGGAGAATTTTATTCAGTTTAATATCACATCCGATAAACTGGCAATTGACAAAATTACGGAAAAACTCTCCGCTTACGGAAGTTATGACGGCAAAAAAATAGATATTAAAAAAATTAAATGGGGTGATAAAATTTCCGGAACAGCCGGTTATTTTATTTCATCAAAATATTTGTCATCCGATATTGATTTTAGATTTGATGCTGAAAACCTTAACAAAAATCTACAGGGTCCTCTCGTCGGAAAAATTACCGTGCGGGGAAATATAAATAGTCCACAGGTGCTTGCCGGCTACTATTTTGACGGAAGAATTTATGAAAAGGCAGCAAACGGATACGGAAAACTTTTAATAAACCATGATTTATTAAAAGTTGAGGAGTCAAAATTATCTGTTGACGGAGCAACAGCAGAAATCTCCGGAATTATTGATTTAAACAAAAAGGAATTTTCCGGTTTGAACATTTCCTTAAGTAACTTAAAAACCCAGACCATTTACGATTTATTAAAAAGCACGTATCTTTTGTCCGGAACTTGGAAAACAATTGAATTGAATATATTCGGCGATTTGAAAGACCCGCAGATTACAGCAGATTTTTTTGGTAAAAATATGAGGGTTGAAAATAAAACTGTTGATGCAATTTCCGGAAAATGCTCTCTTAAAAGCAAAAAAATACTTTTTTCAAAAGGGGATATAAAATGGTCGTTGACAAATATAAAAATCCTGCCCGACACATATATCGATTTTTCAAAAGATGTTGTTTTTAGAATAATAGCGGAAATACGAAATCTCAAGTTTCCGGGAATTACACTTTTCGGAGGCATCGATGCCGACGGCAGATTGGACAAAGATACCGTTAAAGCCGATATTTCAACCGCAGGATTATGGATAAACCAAAAACAACTTAAGAACTCAAAACATTACATTGAATACAGTAAAGGAATTATGCGATTTATTCCTGAAATGGGAAAATCCACCCAAATAACCGGAACAGTGGATTTTTCAAAACCGTCGGAATTTTCTATAAACAATTTTTCAATATTTGAACTAGGCAAAAGATTGTTTTATCTGAACGGTTCTCTTGTAAATGATAATATAGATTTAACCGCCGAAGGTGAAAATATTTCCATCGGCGACCTTTTAAACCTGTTTGATATAAAAATTACGGCAGAAGGAAATACCGATTTCAACTTAAAAGCAACCGGTAAATCACAAGAGCCGACCATTACCTGTCTTTTGAGTTCAGCAAACGGAAAAATAGAAAATCTTGGTTTTGATATCGCGTCGGTATTTTTTCAGTTAAAAGAAAATATTCTGGACTTAAAACATCTTAAACTTTCACGCGCTAAACTTTATTCATTTGAAGGAGAGGGAACTACGCCGCTACCTTTGACCGACGCCGCCAGAAAAAAACTTGCGAATTATCCGATTGATATTTCTTTGAAAGTTGCGGACGGCGATTTAGCAATACTTCCGTCTTTGACAAAATCGGTAAAAAAAGCAAAAGGAAATTTTTCTACAAATGTTGATATTCGCGGGACACTGAACAAACCCGATGTAAAAGGCACCTTCACGGCGAAAGCGGATGAAATTCAACTCAACAACATATTCAAAAAAATAACCGATGCAAAATGTGAAATTAATTTTAACGGCAAAATTATAAAATTAAAACAGTTAGATGCGTTGATAGATAAAGAACCAATTTCTATTAACGGCGAAATGGCGATTGCGGACGGCTTTAACCCCGGGAACTTCAACTTTCAGCTCTTAACACCGCAGAAAGATATTCCCGTTACAATAAATGATTTGAATATAAAGTCAGGGGGTGCCGCGCTATCCAACCCATCAAAAGCAAAAATCAAGACGGATATAAAATTTTTTGGCACGCCCGATAACTGGAACATAGACGGTTATATGAAAATATCAAACGCCAGATTCACATATCCCGGAAAAGGAAGCGAGGAAGGAAGTTGGGATTTTTTAAAAAATGCAAACTGGAACTTAAAAATAATTGCCGGAAAGGACTGCTGGTACGAAAGAAATTTTGCATCGGTTGAAGCCAAGGGCGAGTTATTACTGCACGGCAAAGGTTCGTCGCCGCTTGTTACAGGCAGGGTTGAGGCATTGCGCGGCGAGTTGGATTATCTCGGACGAAACTTTACAATAATAGAGGCAATCTTTGAAGCGGAAAAGAGCAATCTTTTTTTGTCCGGCAGAGCAGAAGCAGATACAGAAATTCAAATACAAAGGGAAGATTTTGTAAATCATGAAATGAAACCTGAATATGTTACAGATACTATTATTATAACTATTCCAAGAGGACCTTTGGAAGAAGTAAAACCGCGTTTTTCATCTAAAACAAATCCGCAAATGGATGAACAAACAGCGGCACGAGCGGCAATGGGTATGCAAAGCACGGGGCAAGCGCAACCTTTAACTGCAGAGGATATGTCAAAACGAATTGATACTTTTTTAACAACTCCTTTTGTAAAATCCATCTTAAAGAAAACCGGATTTATTGATAGTTTTGCCATAAAACGGGAATCTACCTCTACACCGCAACCGTCCGGTGTGCAACCGTCCGTTCTTGGATTATATAAAGGTGCACAATTGCAGATAGGTAAGGAATTCACACGGGGATTTTCAGCCGACTATGGAGTAAAATTCGACGAATTTGAAAATAAACTTTCCCTAAAGCATGAAATTGAATTATCTTACCGTCTGAAAAATGGAATAATGTTTAGAACCTCGCAGGAAATTGAAAAAAATGAATCCGGAGAAAGTAAATTTTTCTTTGAAAAATGGTGGCGATTCGGAACCGAAGGCGAAAAAAAATGACACGAAGTGTCACCCTGAATTTAATTCAGGGTCTAAATAGACGCCGTCCCGAATTTATTCCGGGATGCTGAAACGAGTTCAGCATGACATCTGTTTGTGGCAGAGCTTTTTAACAAAAAAACTTGACTTTTTATTCTAAACTTTGTATAATTAAAATTATGAATAAGAAAATTATTTTGTTTTTTTTATGCGGAATGGTGACTCTAACTTTGCTCATCTGCCAAGATTTGAAACCGAAAAAAATCAGAGCCGTTGAATTCTCGGGTTTGAGAAATGTCAAGGTGCGGGTCGTAAAAGATGCTCTTAAAATAAGCAAGGGCGATTTATTTGACCAGAAACTTGTTGACGAGGATATTTCAAACATTTATAAACTCGGACTTTTCTCGGATGTTGCGGCGGATGTCTCAGATTTCAAAGACGGCTTAAAAGTAACCTTTATTTTACAGGAAAAACTTATAATAAAAAAGGTTGAATTCAAAGGCAATAAAGAATTTTCAAATGGAAAACTTAAAGAAGAAATTTCCTCAAAAGAAAAAGAGGGCTATGATACCAGAAAAATTCAGGATGACATCGGCAAAATAACCACACTTTATAAAGATAAGGGCTACGCCGATGTAAAGGTTGAAGATTTCTCCACAACTGATGAAAAATCAGGTTTTGCAACGGTAACATTTTCAGTTACTGAGGGTAATAAAATACTTATAGGCGATGTTACAATTGAGGGTGTTACAAGTTTCAAACCGAAAAAAATCAAAAAACTTTTTGCAACAAAAAGAAAAAAAGTTTATAAAGACGAGACATTCAAAGACGATATTAAAAAAGTGGAATCATTTTACAAAGACCGCGGTTATCTGTCGGTAAAAATTGCGGAGCCGGAAATTACTTATAATGACACCCGAACAAAAATGTTTATAAAAATTAAAATTGACGAAGGAAAACAATACAAAAACGGAAAAGTAAATTTTTCAGGAAATACAGTATTTTCCGAAAACGAACTCATAAAAGTTTTTAATTTCAAAGAAGGCGAAATTTTCAACCAATCGCAATATGAAGGAAACGAATCAAACATTAAATCACTTTACGGTGACAGGGGATATATCCGTGCAAAATTCGAATTAAAGTTGGACAAAAATGAAGAAACAGGTGTTGTAAATTCATCTTTCACAATTATTGAAAACGGTATAATCTATATTGATAGAATCTATATTGACGGAAACACAAAGACAAAAGAATATGTGATAAAAAGAGAACTCCTCGTAAAAGAAGGGGATGTTTTTGCCGTAGGACGTATCAGTAAAAGTCAGGAGCGGCTTTACAATCTCGGATTTTTCAAGGATATCAAAGTTGATATTGAAGAAACGAAGGAACCCGATAAAGCCAACCTTGCTATTGAGGTAGAAGAAGATAAAACCGGACTTGTTTCTCTCGGAGCGGGATATTCATCCGTAGATAAAGTTGTGGGAACGGTTCAAGTCACCGAGTTAAATCTTTTCGGAAGAGGACAGAAATTAAATCTTACATATGAGTTCGGCGCCAGGCGGACAAATTACGAAATCGGATTTACCGAGCCCTATCTTTTCGGAAAAAAACTTTTATTCGGAGCAGATGTTTTTAATACGACAGTATATAGAAGTTACGGCAGTGATTCAACCGCTTACAGAGAAAGAAGAAGAGGGGGCGACATAAGAATCGGCAAACCGCTTTCCGATATTACATCTCTTAATTTTACTTACGCATATGAAGAGGTTGAGGTTTTTGATATTGACAGTTCACTGACCAGCCTGATTACCGCTTCCAAAGATGTTTCTTCCTCATTGACATCCGCAATTAGCCGCGATACTAGGGATAATGTGTTTGACACAACCCGCGGTTCCAGACATTCGCTCGCCGTAAAACTTGCGGGTGGACCTCTGGGCGGAACCGTTAATTTTTACAAACCCACCTTAACAACATCAAAATTTATTCCGACATTCTGGAAATTTGTGCTCGGATTTAATTCACGCATATCTTATGTTAAGGAGTTTTCACCATCGGACGAAGTTCCTATCTATGAAAGATATTTCTTGGGCGGCGCCGATACGGTGCGCGGTTACGACTTCGGAGAAATAGGACCGTCTGAAAAAGGAAAAATAATTTTTGTATCTAATCTTGAGTATAAATTCCCCATTGTTCAGGAAAAAGGGCATTCCATTTTATCCGCTGCGATATTTGCCGATATGGGCGGCTCCTGGCGGAAAAGCAACAATGTGAGTTTGGAAATTGGCTCCGAAGAAAACCAACTTAAAACCGGCGCGGGATTCGGGCTGCGAATAAGACCGATGCCGGTACTTCCTATTAGAATTGACTGGGGATACGGATTAAATCATAAACCCGGAGAACAATTGTCGCAATTTTATTTCACGATGGGACAAGTGTTTTGATACTGCAATGAACAATTCAAAATTAAAAATGAAAAATTGGAATAAAATAATAAGAAAATTTTTAATAATTTTCACCATAATTTTTAATTTGACATTTTACATTTTTAATTGTCTTTATTCTGCCACAATTTCAATACAAAGAATCGGATGCGTAGATATGAATCGCATTATGGATGAATATCCCGACGCAAAAAAAATTAAGGATGAATTATCCGCAAACCTCAATACCCGCAAGGAAAATATAAAAAATTTTCAGTCACAGATTGTTGCAACGGAATTAGAAATAAAACAGATGGAAGAACAACTTCAAACATACAACGAAGAACAAAAAAAAACCAAAGAAAATGCGAAAGTTACCGCACTGGCTGAAGGTTCAGATGTATCGTCTTCTACGGAAACCGTTGTTCTCGTAGATACCGGAACTGTAACCCAAATATCATCTCCTACTTTTACAACTGCGGATATAGAAACGAAAAAAGTTGCGCTGGGAAAACAAAAAATTGACCTTGAAAAATATATTGCTGTCACAAAACAGGAAGAAAAGGATATAAACAATAAGGCAAAAAAAAATATAATGGGAAAAATTTACGATGCCATAAAAGAGGTATCTTCCGAGGAAGGGCTTACTGTATTGGTTGACTCCTGCAATCTTATTTATGGCGAGGACGCACAGGATATAACGGAAAAAGTGTTAAAGAAATTAAAATAAAGGGTATTAAACCCTGTGTTATCTGCGCTCGCTCGGAAAAACAAACAAGTTTGCTTTTCGCTCGTTCGCCTGATAATAAAAATATCAGTTAATCATTTAGTTAAATGAGAAAATGAAGAAAACATTGAAAGAAATTATTAAAATAACGGGCGGAGAGATTTTAGGTAACGAAGATACGATTATTACAAATGTTGCCGGCATTACCGAAGCAAAAAAGGGAGACATTACTTTTGTATCAAATCCGAAATATGAGCAGTATATCGGTTCAACAAATGCCTCTGCTATAATCATTAAGGAATCCCAGAAAGATAAAGTTAAAATTCCCGCCATCGTTTCAAAAAATCCGTACCTTTCATATGCAAAAATAATTATGCATATTGCCAAAGAAATAGAAAAACATCCATCGGGGATTTCTAAAAATTGTTCAATCTCTAAATCGGCAAAAATAGGCGAAAATGTGGCAATTTCTGATTTTGTTGCAGTTGACGAAAATTCAAAAATTAACGACGGAACAACTATTTATCCCAATTGTTATATCGGTAGAAATTCAAAAATAGGAAAAAATTGTCTAATTTACTCAAATGTTACGATAAGGGAAAATATAATTATCGGTAACAACGTGATAATACACGCAGGAACGGTTATCGGTTCCGACGGATTCGGATATGTACAGGAAAACGGCTTGTTTAAAAAAATCCCTCAGATAGGAATTGTTGAAATTGCCGACGATGTAGAAATAGGTGCCAATGTTACAATCGACCGGGCGACAACCGGAAAAACATTTATAGGACAAGGCACAAAAATTGACAACCTCGTCCAAATTGCCCACAATGTCCATATCGGTGAAAATTCTATAATAGTTTCGCAGGCGGGAATTTCAGGAAGCACAAAAATAGGAAACGGAGTTACGATTGCGGGACAGGCGGGACTTGTAGGACATATTACCGTCGGTGACGGAGCAGTAATTGCCGCACAGTCAGGAGTTATCGGTGATGTTGCACCGCATGAAACCGTTTCCGGCTATCCCGCAAGACCCCACAAACATGCAATGAAAATCTACGCGTTAATACAAAAACTTCCTGAATTATTTGAAGAAATTAAAAAACTTAAAAACAACGCGGATAAACGCTGATTTCTACGCGGATTGGCACTGAAATTTCTGCGTATATCAGCGTTATTATCGGCGTAAATCAGCGAGGTATTTTATGGGGAAACAAAAAACCATTTCAAAAGAGGTTTCTTATTCTGGCACAGGACTTCACACGGGCAATAACGTTTCAATTAAATTAAAACCCGCAACCGAAAACATGGGAATAATTTTTGTAAGATGCGATTTGCCTGACAATCCGAAAATAAAAGCGGATATCTCAAATGTTCTAACAACTGTTCGCGGGACGACCGTAGGACTTGATGAAAAGACATCTGTTCATACGGTTGAACATCTTCTTGCAGCATTATTTGCTTTTGGTATAGACAATTTAATAATTGAAATGAATTCCAACGAACCGCCGATTGCCGACGGCAGCGCTCTGCCTTTTGTTGAACTTATAAAAAAAGCCGGGATAATTGAACTGCAGAATGAAAAAAAATGTTTTAATCTTTCGGAAACTGTCGTCTATAAAAACGACGATGTTCTTATAACCGCAAGTCCGTCCAACAGATTCCATATTTCCTGCACAATTATTTATAATCATCCGTTATTAAAAAATCAATTTTTATCTCTTGATATAACACCTGAAATTTTTGAAAAAGAAATCGCACCGGCACGGACTTTCTGTTTTGATTATGAAATTGAAGCGCTCAAAAATAAAGGACTTGCAAAAGGCGGCTCGCTTGAAAATGCCGTAGTAATCGGCGCAAAAAAAATTCTTACAAAACTTCGCTTTGAAGATGAGTTTGTCCGCCATAAAATTCTTGACTTGATAGGAGACATTTCACTTTTGGAAAGTTCGCTGAAAATGGATGTAACTGCCGTAAAATGCGGACATAAAAACAATGTTGAATTTGCAAAAAAACTTATTTCCACTCAAAATGTCCAATCGCTTGCCTCGGCAAAATCTTCGTCATTATGGCAAATTCCCGACGGTAAAATGATAGACATAAATGAAATAAAAGCAACTATTCCGCACCGGTTCCCGTTTCTTTTTGTTGATAAAGTAATTTTGGTTGAAGAAGTTAAAAGGGCTGTCGGCATAAAAAATGTATCTGCAGGCGAACCTTTTTTTCAGGGACATTTTCCGGAACAGGCAATAATGCCCGGCGTGTTAATTATTGAGGCGTTGGCACAGACCGCATGTGTTTTACTTCTTTCAAAACCGGAATTAAAAAGCAAAAAACTCGCATATTTCATGTCCATAAACAATGTAAAATTCAGAAAACCTGTTTTTCCCGGGGACACACTTTATCTTGATGTTGAAGTGTTAAAGGCGAAACAGACGAGGGGCATAGTTAGGGGTTGTGCATTTGTGGACGGTAAACCTGTGACGGAAGCCGAATTTAGTTTCGTGTTGGTTGATAAACCGTAAAATCACGAATTAAACACGAATAATGGCAAACATCACGAACACAGCACGAAAACTGCACTGACCGTAGATTCGTGAAAATTCGTGATGGCATTCGTGATAAGTTATTCGTGATAGGAGCGAAGCGACAATGATTCATTCAACTGCAATAATAGATAAATCGGCGGAAATTGAAAAAGATGTTGAGGTCGGTCCATATACCGTCATCGGAAAAAATGTCTGTATAAAAAGCGGGACAAAAATCGGAGCATTTACTGTTATAGAATACGCAGAAATTGGGAAAAACTGCAAAATATTTTCTTCCGCATTTATAGGCACAGCCCCGCAGGATTTGAAGTATCAGGATGAGCCGACAAAAATTGTTATCGGAAACAATTGCATTATCCGTGAATGTGTAACTCTTAACAGAGGGACATCGGCGAGCCGTTTAACGAGCATAGGTGACAACTGTCTTTTTATGTCGTATTCGCATGTCGCACATGACTGCATAGTCGGAAATAATGTGATTATGGCAAACTGTGTAACGCTTGCGGGACATGTTGAAATAGGTGATTTCGTGGTCATTGGCGGCCTCGCTGCAATTCATCAGTTTGTGAGAATCGGAAGATTTTCTATGCTGGGGGGCGGGGCAATGATTGTTCTTGATGTTCCGCCTTTTTGTCAGGCGCAAGGCGACAGGGCAAAACTGGTGGGCTTAAATCTGGTGGGAATTAAAAGACACGGTTTCACTGAAAAACAGATTAGCAATATCAAATCAACATATAAAACGATTTTTACATCAGGCATTACCGTTGCAGAAGCAATTGACCAACTTGAAGCGGCAGGGCCGTCAAAAGAGGTTATAGAATTTACAACGTTCATAAAAAATTCAAAACGAGGAATTACAAGACCGGGAAAAATTACTGAAAATAATGCTGAGTAATAAACGAATTAAAATACAAAAAATTAAGGATACTTAATCATTTAGCTAAATGATTAAATGAGAAAATGTTGGGACTTATTGCCGGTAACGGGAACTTTCCTCTGATTTTCACAAAACAGGCAAAAAAAAAAGGCGAAAAAGTCGTTGCGGTCGCTCTCTTTGACGAGACGGACAAATCCATAGAAAACATTGCCGATAAAACATACTGGATAAAAGTAGGACAACTTTCCAGATTGATTGAAATCCTCAAAAAAGAAAATGTTACAAAATGCGTGATGGCGGGACAGGTAAAACACACAAAACTTTTTTCGGTAAAACCAGATTTCAGAGCAATCTCACTTCTCGCAAAACTTAAATCAAAAACTGCCGACTCAATACTTTCCGCCGTCTGCGACGAATTAAAAAAAGAGGAAATTGAATTTTTATCGTCTGCAACATATCTTTCGGATTTCATCGCAAAAAAAGGAATTCTTACAAAAACCAAATCTGATAAATCACAAAAAGAAAACATTGAATTCGGTTACGGCATCGCAAAAGAAATCGCAAAACTTGATATAGGACAGACGGTCTGCGTAAAAGACAAATCAATAGTTGCAGTTGAGGCGATGGAAGGCACCGACGAGTGCATCAGGCGGGCGGGAAAAATTACGGACAATTTTACCGTCGTAAAAGTTGCGAGACCAAAACAGGATATGAGATTCGACATACCGGTTATCGGCTTAAAAACAATTGAAACGCTGAAAGAATCAAAAGTATCCGTCCTGGCAGTGGAGTCGGCCAAAACCCTTATTCTTGAAATTGATGAAGTGATAAAAAAATCCGACGAATATAAAATCTGCATAGTGGGTGTTTAAATTTTTTTAAAACAATGACGACAGTTCTACTATTAACCATATCAAACATATTTATGACAATTGCCTGGTACGGCCATCTGAAATACAAGAATTCGCCGCTTAGAAAAGTTATTCTCATAAGTTGGCTTATTGCATTTTTTGAGTATTGTTTTCAGGTGCCCGCCAATAGATGGGGACACGGCCGTTTCTCCGCGGCACAGTTAAAAACCATACAGGAGGTAATAACCCTCATCGTATTTTCTGTTTTTCCCGTCCTGTATCTAAAAGAGGAATTCAAGTGGAACTATCTGGTCGGTTTCATTTTCATAATACCGGCTGCCGTCTTCATCTTCAAAAAATGGTGATTCTATGAAAATTGGTGTTATCGGGGTCGGCTCATTGGGACAGCATCATGCACGGGTGTATTCACAGATTCCGAAAGCCTGTCCCGAGCGAAATCTCGGGATTGAACTGTTCGGGGTGTGTGATGTTGATAAAAAGCGCGCTGAAAAAATCGCAAAAAATTTTAATGCGAAGCCGTTTTCCGACTACAAAGAACTTATCGGCAAAATTAACGCGGTAAGTATCGTGGTTCCAACGCCGTTGCATTATACTGTAGCAAAAGATTTTCTTAATGCGGGAATTCACTGCCTTGTGGAAAAACCGATTACCGATAATGTTTCACAGGCGGAAGAACTCCTTAAAATCGCAAACGAAAAAAATATTATACTTCAAATCGGGCATATTGAAAGATTTAACACTGCGGTCATTGAGGCACAAAAATATATAAAACAGCCAAAATTTATTGAAGCACAGCGGCTCGGCCCTTATGACCCGCGGGTTGCACACATCGGCGTCGTAATGGATTTGATGATTCACGACATTGACATAATTTTAACGCTTGTCAATTCAAAAATCGTACAGATGGATGCTATCGGGGCGAAAGTTTTGTCTCAAAAAGAGGATATTGCGAATGTTCGGTTAAAATTTGAAAACGGCTGCGTTGCAAACATATCAGCGTCACGGGTCTCGTTAGACAAATTCAGAAAAATACGAATATTTCAGGACGATAGTTATATTTCGCTTGATTATGCCGGGCAATCGCTGAAAATTTACAAAAAAAAATCTGATGTCGTAACCTCTATGTCGGATATAGAAATAATAAAACCTAAACTTAAACCGGAAGAACCGCTAAAAAGAGAACTTGAACATTTCATAAACTGCATAAGAACCGGAAAACCGCCCATAGTAACGGGCGAGCACGGACGGGACGCATTGGAAATTGCAATTGCAATACTGAAAAAACTTTCTAATAATTAAAAATAGTAACGCAAAAAAAATAAAACCTATTCAACTACTTTCGCAACTACGAAACTACAAAAGTAGTTTTGATTTTACCGTCGGAAAAGCATTTTTTGGAATACTTGATTTCTACATTTTTTGAGGATATTTAATGAAAATATTCATATCGGCGGGAGACCCGTCCGGCGATCTGCACGGGGCGAATCTGATAAAAGAATTAAAAGTTCAAAACCCGGAAGTTGGAATATCCGGTTTCGGCGGAAGTAAAATGGCAAACACCGGGGCGGAAATTTTTGACAAAATCGCCGATTCATCAATTATAGGTTTCTGGGAGCCGGTAAAAAATCTCGCACGCTTGAAAAGAAATCTCAATTTAGCCGAAAAATTCTTCATTAAAAATAAACCTGAAGGACTCATAATAATAGATTATTACGGCTACAATATACATCTGGCGAAATTGGCAAAAAAACATAAAATTCCGGTAATTTACTACATTTCGCCGCAGGTATGGGCAACAAGAGGAGGGAGAATCCAAAAAATCAAAAAATTTGTCAAAAAAGTGCTGGTTATTTTCCCGTTTGAAAAAGAAATTTATGAAAGAGCAGGGGTTCCCAGCGAATTTGTAGGCAATCCCTTGTTAGGCCTTATCCCCAATCTCCCAATCTCCCAATCTCCTAATCTCTTCAATATAGGTATCATGCCCGGCTCAAGAATTCAGGAAATAAACAAACATTTTATCCCATTTTATGAGGCTTATGTCAAAATAAATAATGTATTTACTGATATTAAAGCGATTATTCCCGTATTTTCGGACAAAATTAAAAATTATATTATAAATAACTTTAAGTTAGATGAGAAGAAAGTTGAGTTCGTTATGCACGGTGATTATGAAAAAAGGTCAAAAATGTCGCTTTGTATTACTTCTTCCGGCACTGCGACCGTTGAAAATATGATTTTGGGGGTGCCGATGCTGATTTTATACAGGACTTCCTGGCTTACATATCAGATTGCCAAGCGACTTATAAATGCGAAATTCATAGGCATGCCGAACATACTTGCTGGGAGGGAAATCTGCCCGGAATTGATTCAAAATGAGGTAACGGCTGAAAAAATCTCGGAAAAATGCCTTGAAATCTTGAAAAATAATCAAATTTTGACGAAAATGCGGACTGAACTTGTTGAAACAAATAAAAAATTAGGCGAGGCAGGGACGACAAAGCGGGCGGCAAAAATAATTTTGGAGGATTTTTCTGTATAACAATTTAAGGCGATTTTTGGGACTTTTATTTGCTATAGCAGTCGTGTATTTTAGTGCAAAATCCGAAAAAATTTTGTGTTGGTGGGGTGTTGTGCCTATTTTTTTCGGCGAGATTTTGAGGGTTTGGGCGGCGGGCTACATCAGAAAAAACAAGGTTTTGGCTATTCTGGGACCATATCGGCATGTCAGAAATCCGCTGTATGCCGGTTCATTTTTAATCGGTGCGGGATTCGGGATTTTGAGCAGCAATTTCATCATATTAGCACTGATAATTATAATTTTTCTGTTGATTTACACTCTGCAAATCAACTCGGAAGAAAAAGAATTAGCAAAAATCTTCGGTGAAAAATATATTAACTACAAAAAAAATGTCGGCAGATGGATTCCGCGGTGGAAACCATACAATAATGAGAATGAAAAATTTGACATAAAACTTGCAATTTTTAAGAATAAAGAGTATAATTCTATATTAGGTTGTATCGGAATAATACTTTTGGTTCTGATTTTAAGAGAATGATAAAATTGAATAGTTACTAACAAGAGCGGAATATACTTTACATGGAAGATGGTGTCATGCTGAACTTGATTCAGCATCTATAGACCCTG
>PEVQ01000265.1 GCA_002780205.1 Elusimicrobia bacterium CG06_land_8_20_14_3_00_38_11 | reverse complement strand
GCTATAATTCTTCCAAGTTTTTTATTGACTCCGGCTCCCTCAAGAATGTAAAAATACACAAACATCTGAACAATGTCGCCGAAAAGTGCAATTGCAAAAGCACCCCACCAACCAAGCCCAACAATAAATCCGAGAGGTATTACAAAAAACCTGTTTATGAAATAATGTAAAAAGTTAAGTATTATTCCGAATTCAAACATTTTTCGCTCCACGAATTCACGAATAACACATTGCGAATATTATCACGAATTTTCACGAATGAGATTCTTCGCCTTCGGCTCAGAATGACTGCTTCTTCGGTGTCATACTGAGTGAAACGAAGCATCTCGCCTTTGCACTTATTCGTGTCTTGTTCGTGATGTTTGCCTTTATTCGTGTGTCTCTATTCGTGTATTTTTAAAAACTCTGTGTATATCTTGTTTCTTTTAATCGCTGTCTTGCTTCTTCTTCCGAAATGAAAGAAATGTTTTTTATTGATACGGAAATTAAAGACGCCGCAGAGGATAAAAGTATTAAATCATTCATTGTAAAGGCATTTTTTTTATCGCCGGAAAACGAGATATAGCCGAGAAATTTTTCTTCAAAATAAAACGCCGACGCAATTACTGATTCCCTATCATTTTCCATCAGTTCTTTTTTTGCGGATATTTTTTGAACAAAGGAATCGGTTGGCGGAATGGTCTCTAACTCAGTTTTATTTATTGATGAGTGGATGTCCAGTTCGTCGGTGAACTCATTATACACGGTGATTAATCCGTTTTCTGCATACTTAAAATGTTTTGCTATGTTTGAAAAAGCAGCAGTAGTCATCTGTTTTAAGTTTTTTGACGATGCGATGATTTTTCCTATATCGTAAAGTAAAGTCAGATGACTGTTCGTAGCGGAAAGGCGGTTCAGCGTCGTTGACATAATCGCCGATAAAAGTTTCATTCCGGTATTGAGATTGCCGGAAATCAAATCAAGAAATTTTCTCTTTTTTATTTCAAGCAGAACAACATCATTTACCGTCTTAACAGATGCAATTCTCGGTTTATCCTCAAGCAGCGACATCTCGCCGAAATAATCACCCGCCGATAATACGGCAAGCGTTTTTGTGCCGCTATCCTGTAAATGTTTGAAGACCTCAACCTGCCCCGCCGCTATTATGCAAAAAACATCTGCGGGTGAACCATCTTCAAAAATCACGGTGTCCTTTTTTATTTTTTTTTCGTCAAGTATTTTTGACAAACTCTCCAATACATCGTCGGAAAGTTCCTTGAAAATTTTTACCGATTTTAGATTCATTTGCGCCTCCTATTTTTTTGAATGCAGATTACACAGATGATGTCATGTTGAGCGTTAGCGAAACATCTCGTTTTGAGATTCTTCGCCTTCGGCTCAGAATGACATCTTTACTGTTATCTGTGTTCATCTGTGGCTAAATTTTCATTCCCGTTTTTTTCGCAAAGTCAGCCGACTGAATCTGAATTTTCAAGTCGGACGGATTGTTGCTTGTGGCAAGAGCATCTTCAACAGAAACAACATTGTCTTTGTATAATGACAAAAGCGACTGGTTGAACGACTGTGTCTTGTAAAATGAAGCGCTGTCCTCAATCGCTTTGGAGATTTGACCTGTTTTACTGTCTGCGATAAGCGATCGTATTAACGGCGTATTTATCATAATTTCTATCGCAGCGACCATTCCGTTTCCGTCTTTCCTTTTTACGAGCCGCTGGGCAACGACGGCTATCAGAAAAAGCGAAAGTTGAAATCGTATTTGTGCCTGTTGCTCCGGCGGAAACGAATCAATTATTCTGTCAATCGTTTGTTTGGTATCATTCGTATGAAGCGTTGAAATAACAAGATGTCCCGTTTCCGATGCGGTTATTGCCGTTGTTATTGTCTCGGGATCTCTCATTTCACCGACTAAAATCACATCAGGGTCCTGACGCATGGCAGATTTAAGTGCTGTTGAAAATGTATTTGTATCCATTCCGATTTCTCTCTGATTTATTATTGATTTATTGTCTGTGTGGACGAATTCAATCGGGTCTTCAATCGTAATAATATTTTTTTTGAAGTTGTCGTTTATATGATTTATCATTGCCGCCATCGTCGTTGATTTACCGCTTCCGGTGGGACCTGTGACCAGTACCAAGCCCTGTTTATTTGAGGCAATTTCTTTTAGAACGACGGGAAGTTTTAAGTCATCAACAGTCGGAATTTTCATCGGTATTGTTCTGAAAACGGCTCCGTAATTTCCTTTTTGTATAAAGAGCGCGCCTCTGAAACGGGCAATTCCTGGAAGTTCCAACGCAAAATCAAATTCTTTATTTTCCTGAATTTTTTTATCTTCGCCGAAACCGATATATTTTGAAATCAGTTCCTTTATTTTTGTAGATGTCAGTTTTAGCGAAGCGTCGTCGTCAATAAGCGGTTCAATGTCGCCGCTGATTCTTACCATCGGCGGAAGCCCCGCCTTAAGATGCAAATCAGTTCCCTTTTTTTCAACCATTAATTTAAGAAGTTCTTCAATGTTCATATTTATTCGCTTCGCTCATAACACTGAACCGGTGCGGAACTGTTCTGTGTCAGTTTCGTGCTATCTCCCATAAATCGCCATTTTTACCGACTCAGGATTGTGTGCCTTTGCCAGTGCATCTTCCGTTTTAATAAGTCCGTCTCTTACAAGTCCTGCCAGTGCTTTATCCAGCGATATCATTCCCGCCTTCGCACCGACTTCTATTGTCTGATATAACTGATGTGTCTTTCCTTCTCTGATAAGATTTGCAATTGCGGGTGTCGCTATCATAATTTCCCGCGCTGCCGCTCTTCCCATTCCATCTGCCGTCGGAATTAATGTCTGACATATAACCGCCTGCAGAGATGTTGAAAGTTGCATTCTTACCTGTTGCTGCTGATGCGGCGGAAAAACATCTATAATTCTGTCAACGGTTGACGGTGCATCCGTCGTGTGAAGCGTGGCAAAAACAAGGTGTCCCGTTTCCGCAATGGTAATCGCGCCGCTGATTGTTTCTAAATCACGCATTTCACCGACGAGAACTATATCGGGGTCTTCACGCAAAGCATGTTTTAATGCAGCGGCGAATGAAAGAGTGTGCTGCCCGACCTCTCGCTGCGTCACGACGCATCCTTTTGATTCATAAACAAATTCAATTGGATCCTCCATCGTAATAATGTGATCTTTTCTGGTTGTATTTATAATATCAATCATACAGGCAAGGGTTGTTGATTTGCCGCTGCCGGTTGGTCCCGTAACCAGAACAAGTCCCCTCGGTAAATTCGCAAGTTTTGTGATGGACTCCGGAAGTCGCAGTTGTTCAGGTGAAGGTATTTTTGTTGATATAACACGGAGCACCGCACCGATTCCGTTTCTGTGCATTAAAACATTCACTCTGAATCTTGAAACATTCGGAAGATTGAAAGAGCAGTCAAGTTCCAGTTCTTCCTCAAATTTTTTCTTATGCTCGTCGTAAAGCATTGAGTAAATTAAACGCTTCGCTTCTTCCGGTGTAATTATCTCGGTAAAACCGTCAAGCGGTTTCATTTCGCCGATATGTCTTACCATCGGGGGTTTTCCGATAACAATATGAATATCCGATGCCCCTATCTTCACCGCCTTTGTCAAAATGTCAAAAATTTCCATTTGTCCCCCATATAACTGCAATTAAAAATGTAAAATGTAAAATTAAAAATTTATGTAAAAGATTTTAATAAAAAATAATACTCCATAATTTCTCATTTTTAATTTTTAACTTTTAATTGCCTTAAAAGAATGTTCCCGTCGGCATTGTGAATATTGACTGAAAACTGCAATCGGAACACACCCCTTTTTTCGTATCGCAAAAATCCCTGAATATCTGTATAAGTCCCTGCTGAATGCGTTCGCTCTGCCCGGAAATATTTCCAAAACCGCATCTCCATGATGTAATGCGTGCGGTCCTGTTTGTTGATATCGCCGGTTGTTTTAACCACCATTGATAAATAACTTTTAGCGAAGCGTCATCTTCCAGTTTGTTGATTTTTGCAATTGTTAACGGCAAAAATGTATTTATTAAAATTAAAAGAATTCTTTCGTCGCCGAGCAAAGCGACCGGTTTTACAAATTTTTTTGAAATGAACGTGGTTCTATAAAACCAGAAGTTAGATGAATCCGTCGCGTCCGTTTTTAAGTTATCAACAAATTTTTTTAATTTGAATTTGCCGTCAAGGATATTATCTATGAAACTTTGCAAAAGTTTTTCAAAACCGGTATCATCAATATATCTTGAAATTATTAAACTCGCAGCAGCAAGTCGTCTATACGGGAAATTATATGGTCTTACGCCTCTGAACTTCCATGTTTTTTTTTTTATTATTTCGGCAGGTTTGATTTGCTGTCTTATTGTTTTCCAGATTTTCTTAATTTTGGCGATATAAATTTTTGCTTCATTGTCAAGCATTTCAATTTTTTCAATTTCAGGAATAAGACCTGCAACGCCGAAAAAAAGCGATTGGAGTCGCACCGATTTTTCTTCAAACTTCTCCAATTCTATTATTTCCGCTATTCTTTCAAGCGGCAATATTTCGGCTAATTTCTTGAAATTTTCCCTGTTAGGTCCGTAGCCGAGACCGTCCAAAATGCCTTTGTAAATTATTTCATTTATTGATTCGTTTGTCAATTGGTTCGCAAGGGTCTCGCTTTTCAGTTTTACCTTTTCATCTCCGGCAAGTCCGACGATATATTCAAGCAGAGAGTATTTTTTCAAAGTCCATTTTGCGCATTTTCCCGCCCGAACTTTGCTGGAATAAGGATAGTTTTCAACATCAAAATTGCTGTCAATAATTTCTAAATCATCGTTTATGTAATCAATAAGTTCCAATGAGGGAATTATTTTTTTATTACGGGTTACTGTTTTTACTTCCTTTCCTTTCTTCCAAAGGAACACATGCAAAACGACATTGTTAAAATTATTATTTTTATTATGCTTGTGCGTTTTCCAGTTTGATGAGTAAAGGTCAATTTCAACATCACCGGTTAGTTCCTGCCCGTCTATATTTATTTTTGCGTTTTTGAAATCAGGTCCCTCGTCAAAATTCCATTCGCCCGGCGTTATTATTGCAATCCTTTTCCCGTCGGTGGTTCTTAATCCCCTTCTTTCTATTTGCTGGTCAAACCAGATTGTTTTTACAAGTTTTTCCGTGACCGGCTGTTTTGTTGCCGCATAAGGTTTTTCAATTTCTCTAACAGCAATCGTATCTCTCAATTTTTTGTATCTATCCGTAAAGTTGGTCGGATTATGAAACTTCACATCGTCAATGTATTTCATTTTTTGTATTTTGCCACAGAGCACACAGAGTTTCACAGAGTTATAAAGAAAATCTTTTAACTCCATCAATGAGTTTGTTCCCGCCAAAGTTAATCAATAATGCGACCTTAAGCCCTGTACTTTTAAGATACGATAATACCTGAGCAGTGAAGATGTCTTCTAATTTACGAACTGATTTTATTTCAACTACAACCTTATTATTTACTACCAGGTCAAGCCGTTGTCCTTTAATAACCTTATCTTTATAGACAACATCGACTTCTTTTTGTCGTTCAAAAGGGATGCCTTTGAGTGATAATTCATAACAAAGGGCTTCTTCATATATTGATTCAAGCAAGCCTGGACCCAAAATACGATGAACCTCTATAGATGCTCCTATAATTTGTTCTGTTAATTCATCAGACATATTATTTTTTTGCCACAGAGAACACAGAGTTTCACAGAGTTATAAATTCTTTATTCTGCTTTTCTCTGTGTTCTCTGTGACCTCTGTGGCTTAGTTTTTAATTTTGATTTTCTGTTTTATGATATAAACCTTTTTCATTATATCGCCGATTTGAATTTTGTGAACGACATCAAGTCCGGAAATAACCTGACCGAAAACCGTATATTTGCCGTCTAAAAACGATTGATGTCCCAAACAAATGTAAAACTGGCTGCCGGCGGAATCCGGGTCTTGTGCCCGCGCCATAGCAACCGTTCCGTCAAGATGCGGGCGCTTGTTAAACTCCGCTTTTATTTTGTAACCAGGATCGCCTGTGCCGTCGCCTTTCGGACATCCGCCCTGAATAACAAAATTCGGAACAACCCTGTGAAATTTCAAGCCGTTATAAAACTTTTTTCGGGCAAGTTTCTTAAAATTATCAACGGTATTCGGCGCGTCCTGTTCATAAAATTCAAATTTTATTATGCCCTTATCCGTTTCAATTACTGCGATTTCTTTTGTTTTGCCGTAAAGACAAGATGTAGTAAGCAGTAGAGCCAAAAGCCAATCTATTTTAACCTTTAATCTTTTACCCGTGATTTTCATCAGGGCATGCTTTTTAACTTGCATTTTCCCCCTCCCTTAAAAATTGGACCAACTCATCCAGTCCGAAAAAAACTTCAATTTTATAGTCGGCAAAAACCGTTTCGTTTGATTGCTTTTTTACTATTTCGTAATCGCAAATTGCTTTTTTCTTTAAGTCCGTCCGGTTGTCTTTACAGTCATGACGATAAATGTAAAATAACTGACGTTTTTTTTCGTCGTGATACAGCAAGAATTTTTCATAATAAAATAAAAGTCCGCAGTGAGGGCAAACGACTACATTCATCTGCCCGTCTAAAATCATTTCCTTTAAGTCGGGGTCGGTAGTCACATTTACGGAATCCCACAGTTCCCACTCAAACCCTTTCCCGCAGGAACACTTTATTTCCTGTTTCTGACAAAATGACATAAAAAAATTATACAAAAAAA
>PEVQ01000221.1 GCA_002780205.1 Elusimicrobia bacterium CG06_land_8_20_14_3_00_38_11 | reverse complement strand
GGTCATTGTCTCCGGTAAGCATAATTATCTTTTTAATACCGGCAGAACGCAGAGCAAATAATGATTCTCGGGCATTTTTTCTTATAACATCCGAAACGGTGATAACGCCGCAGACAGCGCCGTCATGGGCAGTAATAAGCGGCGTCTTCCCGTCACGCTCAAGTTTTTCCATATACCCGTTTATTTCCGCCGGGAATTTTATGCTTTCATCCTGCATAAGTTCGCGGCTGCCAAAAACAATTTTTCTGCCGGAACAGATCGCAGTAATTCCTTTGCCTTTAATAACCTTGAAATCTTCGGGGTCGGGAATGGAAATTTTTAAGTCCTCGGCTTTTTTTAATATTGCTTTTGACAGGGGATGCCCTGAAAATTTTTCTGCAACGGCGGCACACTCTATAATTTCTTTTTCGGTATGCTCATCATATTTTTTTATTTCTACGACTTGCGGCACACCTTCGGTTAAAGTTCCCGTTTTATCAAAAACAACCGTTCTCGCCTTGCTTAAATTTTCCAGATATATTCCGCCTTTAATTAAAATTCCGCGGCGGGATGCTTTACCTATCGCAGCGACAAACGCAAGCGGAGTAGCAAGGGCAACGGCACAGGGACAGGCAACCACGAGAACCGTGACGGCTATTCTGAAATTTCCGGTCAATAAAAATGTAACGACAACTATTAATAAAACAACCGGGGTGAAATAATTAGTGAATACGTCCGCTATTTTCTGCACGGGTGCTTTTGACGATTGTGCATCTTCAATCAATTTTATAATTTTTCCGTAGGTGGAATCAACGCCGACTTTTGCCGTATTAATTTGTAAAAAACCGGAATCCAGAATAGTGCCGGCAAAGACGGTATCTCCGGTATTTTTTTCTACCGGAACGCTTTCGCCGGTGATGGTTGATTGGTTGACGGATGCGTTCCCTTTTATAATTTTGCCGTCAACGGGAATTTTTTCGCCGGCTTTAACCATTACGAGATCGCCGGGCTTGACTTTTTCAACTTCTGTCTCAATCTCATATCCTTCAACAAGAACATTAGCAGTTTTCGGGGCTGCTTTTATTAAACTGTGAATCGCCGATTTTGATTTTTCCGTCGTGTAATCTTCAATAAGCCGTGCTACAAGGACAAGAAACCCGATGACTGTCCCGGCAAGATACTCTTTTATGAGAAGCGTCCCCAAAATTCCAAGCCCCATAAAAGCATCGGCATCTATAAATTTATTTTTTATACTTGAATAAATCGCTTTGAAAAAAGGCATTCCGCACCACAAAGCGGTTGCAAGAAAAATATAATTGTTGTAATGATTATAAATGGACAAATGTCCAAATATAATTAAAACACCGACGATAACAATCCGCAGAATATCGTAAGTGTGATTTTCTTCATCTTCCGTTTTTTCTTTTTTGAGACTGTAGCCGAGGTCGCGGACTTTTTTTTCAATCTCGGATTTTAGGGAATCATTTTCACAAACAACATCCAGAGTGCCGTTAGTAAAACTGACATTGGCATCTTTCACACCAACTAGTTTTTTAACGCCTTTTTCAATATTAATGGCGCAGGACGCACAATGCATTCCTTCAATATAATATTTTTCTTTTTTTTGCATAATTACAATACTGCTTCGTAAATGCGGTATTTTTTGTAGAGGGTGCCGCCCATCGCGACAATGCCTTTGTTGATGAGGTCGTTGTCTTCCAAAGTCCAGGAGAGTTCGCCGCCGTCGGGGTAACCGTATTTTCTGCACGCCTGTAAAATCTCGTGATAAAGCACCGCTTCAAGTCCTTTGCCTCTGAACTCTTTTTTAACACCCAAAGCCATCAGGCGAATAAATTTTATCTTTTTTCTCCAGTATAAAAATTTGATTATTCCGATAAGTCCCATTTTTCCGTTGAGTTTTTTCAGGACGAAATTATAGTCGGGAAGGGAAAGGGATGCGGCGGCGGGAATACCATTAATCTCCAGAAAATGAAAAATTCGCGCATCAACCATCGGTTTTAATCCCTCCGCCATATAATCAATTTCCTCGTCGGTTAAAGGAACAAATCCCCAGTTTTTTTCCCATGCGGAATTATAGATGTCCTTAAAGTGCTGGACATCCCTTCGGAAATTTTTCATATCAAGAGGGCGGACTTTTATATTTTCTCTTTTTTTCACCATTTCAACTATTCTTGCAATTCTCGGCGGAGCGTCATCGTGCGCAGAGCGAATCCAGGCATACAAATCCTTCGCTTTTCTAAAGGCGGATTTCTCAATTAAATCCATATAATACGGCGGGTTATAAGTCATCATAATTACCGGGGATGAATCAAAACCGTCAATCAAAAGTCCGTATTCGTCGTTCGCGGAAGGATTTGCGGGACCTTTTATTATTTCCATCCCCTCGGATTTCAGGAATTTTTTCACCTCATCTAAAAGCAATTTTGCGACGGGAACATCGTTTATGCAGTCAAAAAATCCGAAGAAGCCACATTTCTCATTGTGAACTTTTATGTGGTTCCGGTCAATTATTGCAGCACAACGACCTGCGGTTTTTCCGTGAGCCTGCGCTAAAAATATTTTTATTTTTGCGTGTTTCCAGAAGGGATTTTTTGACGAAAGAAGTTTTTTTGCTTCAGAAATTAACGGCGGAACCCAAAACTTTTCGTAAGGAGAACCCTTGTAAAGTTGAAAGGGAAATTTTACAAACTCATCAAGTTTTTCAGGTAAATCGTAATTTTTAATTTCCATTATAATCAGTAGACCACACTTAAGTGTGCTTAGGCAGAGTAGCGTCGGTAGAATACATATTCAAACATTAGTAAGCGCACACTTAAGTGTGCGCTACTACTACTATTTAATCCTACTCTATTATCGCCACAACTTGCCCATCCAGTTTCTGAGTTGCTTCATATCAAAAACATTATAGTTGAATCTTCTTTTTTTTATCCACGGACGATTGGTATCAATAACCCCGAGTTCTCTGCCGGCAATTTCAAACGCTTCAAGCACTTTATCAAGTTGTTCGTCGGTATGGGTCGCCATAACGCTTACTCTCATAAGTGCGCGGCCGGGAGGTGTGGCAGGTGAAACAATCGGGGTGGCAAAAATCCCGTATTCGTAAAGGATCTTGCACATCTGGAATGCCTTTTCATCTTCACCGATGATTACGGGTATTATCGGTGTGGCGCTTTTGCCGGTGTCAAATCCAAGAGTGCGGAGTCCGTCTTTCATTTTTTTCGTATTCTTCCAGAGACGTTTTATTCTCCCGGGATGGGCTTTTATAACTTTTAATGCCGAACGGACTGATGCGACATTTGAAGGAGACGGGCTTGCCGTAAATATAAGAATACGGGATAAATGTTTCAGATAAAAAATTACATCCTCGTCGGCAGCAACAAATCCGCCGATAGATGCCAATGACTTTGAGAATGTGCCCATTATTATATCAACCTCATCTGTTAATCCGAAATGGTCGCAGGTGCCTCTTCCGCCTTTTCCCATAACGCCGAGACCGTGGGCATCGTCCACCATAACGCGGGAATTATATTTTTTTGCAAGTTTGACAATTTCAGGAAGATTGGCAATATCACCTTCCATGCTGAAAACACCGTCAACAATTATTAGTTTTGCTTTTTCATAACCGATAGACTTCAGCACCCTTTCCAAATCATCCATATCGTTATGCTTGAATTTAATCATCTTGCCGAAGGAAAGCCGGCATCCGTCGTAAATTGAGGCATGGTCGTATTCATCAAGAATAATATATTCGTTGCGGCCGACCAGAGCGGAAATTATTCCGAAATTCGTCTGCATTCCGGTTGAAAAAAGCAGCGCCTTTTCTTTCCCGATAAATTCCGCGATTTCTTCTTCAAGTTTAACATGTATGTCAAGCGTGCCGTTTAAGAAACGACTCCCGACGCAGCCGACTCCGTATTTTTGAACGGCGCGGATTGCAGATGCCTTCAGCCGCCAGTCACTGGTTAAACCCAGATAATTGTTTGAACCCATCATAATTAATTTTTTACCGTCAACGGTTACTTCAGGGTCCTGACCCGATTCAAATGTTTTAAAATACGGATAGAGACCATTTTTCATCAGGGACTTCGCTAACTGAACAATTTCACTGTTATAACATTTATCAAATATGTCCATGATAAAACCAGTGATTAAGTGATTAGTGATTGAGTGATTAGTAAAAAACTAACCACTTAACCACTTATCCACTAACCACTGCCTCTGTTATCAAATCGCCGACCTCACTGGTTGAAAATCCCATTTTTCCCGCATCCATTGATTTTATTTTGTTGGAAGATAAAATATTTTTTATTGAATTTTCTATCACTTGCGCGGTTTTTGTCTCGCCTAAAACATCCATCATCATAGCGGCAGCGGCAATAGTTGCAATGGGATTAATTACGTTTTTCCCTGCATATTTCGGAGCGCTTCCGTGAATCGGCTCAAACATTGAAACGCCTTCGGGATTTATATTGCCGCCGGCTGCAACACCCAATCCGCCCTGAATAACAGCCGCCAAATCCGTTATAATGTCTCCGAAAATGTTGTTGGTCACGACGACATCAAACCAGTCCGGGTTTTTCACAAACCACATACATGTCGCATCTACAAACGCATGCTCTTTTTTAATATCCGGATATTGCTCTCCCATTTTGTAAAAGACCCTTTGCCACAAATCGCCGGAGTAGGTCAAAACATTCGCCTTATCCACCAGCATTAATTTCTTTTTGACATTTCTTTTTTTTGTTAACTCAAAAGCATATCTGATACATCTTTCCACGCCTTTATATGTGTTGACATCCAGCTGTGTCGCAACTTCATCTTTTGTATCTTTTTTGAAAACACCTCCTATACCGCAGTATGCACCCTCGGTATTTTCGCGGACGACAACGAAATTTATATCCTTCGGCTCTTTATTTTTGAGAGGGGTATAAACGCCGGGATACAAAATTACCGGACGGAGATTGATATACTGGTCAAGTTCAAAACGGGTCCTAAGTAAAAGCCCTTTTTCAAGAATACCGGCTTGAACATCGGGATGACCGACTGCGCCGAGATAAATTGCGTCAAGTTTTCTAAACTCGGCGAGCGCGGAATCGGGAAGAATTTCACCTGTTTTTAAGTATCTTTCGCCGCCGAAATCATAATGGACAAGTTCGTATTTGACGCCTGTTTTTTTGCACGCAACCTCCAGAACTTTCAAACCCTCTCTGATAATTTCAGGTCCCACACCGTCGCCCGGCATAACGCCGATTTTGTACTTTTTTGACATCTATCCTCCATTCGCTACGCTCACCCCCGAATGAATTCGGGGGCTACATTTGTGGTTTAATTTGTTCCATTGACGCCCCGACTGAAGTCGGGACATTCCACAAATTCATTTTTTTACATTGTGTATCCGTCTCTGTTGATATATTTTAAGTCGTGGATGTATTTTCTGGTTTTTTCTTTGTCATGCATTGTCAAATTTTTAAACTTTATACCGATATATGTTTTCTCGTCTGATTTATTTGACCAAACAATCTCTGCGGAAAAATTAAACGGAATTGCTTTTTCCAGACCGAACTTAATTGTTAGACCCTGCGGCAAAGATAATTCCTGTTTTTCCAAACTAATTTTGCAACCGCCCGGAGAAAGTTCAATCAAACGCACTCCGCATAAAAAACTTATATCGTCCACGCCCCACAACTCTGCGGGTAGATTAGCCGAAATCCGAAGAGCAAAACGCTTTTCTTTCGCCATATACTACCACTGAACTGACACAGAACTTGTACACAGAACTGACACTGAACTTTCCGTATTTTTTTCCGTGTCTGTTCCGTGTTTTGTTCCGCTTCTGTTCCGCGTTCTTTTCTGTGTTCCTTACTTCCGTGTCTGTTCCGTGTTTCTTATCACATAATTCATCAAACCGCCGGAATTAATAATTTTAAGAAGAAAATCCGGGGACGGTTTTGAAGAATACGATTTATGGCCGGTTAAGTTTTTAATCTTTCCTTCCTTGAGAGATATTTCCAGAACATCCCCGGTTTTTATTTTTTCTGCCGCTTCTTTTGATTCCAAAATGGGAAGCCCTATATTTATGGCATTTCTAAAAAAAATTCTTGCAAAACTTTCGGCGATAATGCAGGAAACACCCGCCGCTTTTATTGACAGCGGAGCATGCTCGCGAGACGAACCGCAACCGAAATTTTTTCCGGCAACTATAATATCGCCCGCCGAAACATTTTTGACGAAATCACCGTCAATATCCTCCATACAGTGTTTAGCAAGTTCGTAAGGGTCGGCGGTATTTAAGTATCTCGCCGGAATAATCTCGTCGGTATTTACATTGTCGCCGTATTTGTGGGCTTTTCCTTTTAGTATCATTTTTTCCCCTTCATCGCATTTGTCGGAAACATCGTCACGATAAAGTTTTTGTTCAAATCAAGAAACTCAACCTCGTATTCCCAATCCTCGCCGGGTTTGATTGCTGAAATTACCGCATCCGTAATAGGAATAAACTGTTTCACCGGCGCATTTATGAAATCAGAAATACGGCTTCCGGGCGGAAGATAAACAGCGCCCTGAATTTTACAATTATCCAGATAGATAATTACATCATGCCTTTCTTTGTTAATTCTTTCAGGTGAATCAAACATAATAACACCAATTAAAAATGACACGAAATGTCATGCTGAACCCCGCTAAAGCGGGACCATGCTCCGTGAAGCATCTCGTAAATAAGATTCTTCGGCTCTGCCTC
>PEVQ01000050.1 GCA_002780205.1 Elusimicrobia bacterium CG06_land_8_20_14_3_00_38_11 | reverse complement strand
TTTTCATCGGCAAGTATATCGGGCGTGTTTTCTAAAACGGTATTTTTTATTTCAATGTTTAATACCTGCGCATCGGGGATAAATGTCTCTACAACCGATTTTACGAGAGGATACGGACCGAATTTCTTTTTTTCAAGAATAAGCGGTTTTCCAGATTCAATTTTCGCGACATCAAGTATATCATTTATCAGATTCCTTAATTTTTGGGTGGATGTTTTCATAATACCGAGCGCCCTTTTTTGTTCGTCGTTTAATGGACCCAAACTTTGCCTGCTTACGATGTCCAGATAACCGACTATCGCCGTTACCGGTGTTTTGAGGTCGTGAACGATAGCGCTAAAAAAGTTCTGTTTCATTTCATCAAGTTCTTTTTCCAATGTTATATCATGAAACACGGTTACAATTCCGATTTTTTCATTTTTTTCCGTTTGAACAATAAGAGATTCGGTCTTGAGGTATTTCAGAGACGAAGGTAAGTCAATTTTTATTTCCGAAAATATCCGTTTTTCCGGTTCTTTTGAAACATCCTCTATGGACTTAATAACTTCGGGATAGGGCAGAAGATTTTTTATATTTTTGTTTTCAAGGTCGGATGTGTAAATAGCAAGTTGTTTAACTGCCTGCTGATTAAAAAGCAACACTTTGCCTGTGTAGTCGGTAAGAATTATTCCGTCCTCAATAGAAAAAATTATCGCCTCTGTTTTTGTCTGTTCTTCAATAATTTTATCAATCTGCAAGTCATGATACCTTTTTATTTCTGTTGTCATAAAATTAAATGTCTGCGCTAAATCTTGAAGTTCATCTTTTGTTTTTATATCAACCTTCTGGGTATAGTCGCCCGAACGCACTTTTGTCATAGCATCATCAAGTTTTTTAATCGGCGAAAGTAATGCGGATGAAAGCACAAAAGCGATCATACCGGAAATAACCACCACAGAAAATAAAGCAAAAAATTTATTAACGATATATCTATTTCGTTCACTCTTAAACCTGAGCCAGTCATAATCAACAGCGAGATAATACTCAATTTTTTCTTGTAGTGAGGATTTCAGTCCGCGTTTTACAGGCAGGATTGCGACAATATCCGTTTTCAATATTTTGTAAAGTTTGAACTCGGTTGTTTGCGGTTTTAATTTTTTTAATGCCACAAGTATATCACTCTCTCCTTTTACCCGTTCTTCAACAATTTTTGAGAAATCAGCAGCAATCATTTCACCGTTAGCAGTATAGATAGCAGCCGCCTTAATTCCCGTATTAAATCTGGAACTGCTTTCTTGCGAAGAAAACATCATATTTTCCAGAACCGCTTTAAGTTTATTCTCAGAATCTGGTGTCTGTATCTGTGGAACCGCTTTGGTTGAAAAAAGCCAGGCATCCATTATATTTGTTGCGATTCTAAGCTGGTTTTTAATTGCTGTCTCTCGGTTGCGTGTTTCAATAAAAATTAAAATAAAAGAGGTAATAAAAACAACAAGAACAATTACAACCACCAATTTAACGGTAAGTTTCAATTTAAGTTGCATTATTTTTTCGGTAAGAAACGCAAAAATAGATGAAAAAGCCAGAATCGATATTAGTGCGATAAAAAATATGTCAAAAAAGAATAT
>PEVQ01000020.1 GCA_002780205.1 Elusimicrobia bacterium CG06_land_8_20_14_3_00_38_11 | reverse complement strand
TAACCGACAACCGACAACCGAGTAATACCGGCGGCTTCAGCATAAAGAAAATTACATCCGGCAGGATATTCACTCCGAACGCCGACGATTGGAACAGGTATTTTGAAATTGGCTACGAAAATTTGGGCGACGCTATTATCAGCGCGAAAATTTATGACATAAAGGGAAGATATGTTTCGGCGATGACAAACGTCCGGGGCAAAGAAATTCTCAGATGGGACGGAAAAGACATTAAAGGAAAACTCCTGAGAGGAGGCGTTTACATATATCAGATAGAAATAAGCGGATATGAAACAGCGGTCATAAAAGGGACCGTAATATTAGCGAGGTGAAGTTATGAGAAATAAAAATCAAAAGAAAAAGAAAAAGGAGTTCCTGACGCGCAGAAGCGTAATTTTGCGTCTCGCGACGGTGGCGGCGCTTGTTTTTTCGCTGCTTAAAGAGCCGCAGACACTTTTCGCGCAGTTTGACGACCTCGGGGCGGGAGCCAGAGCCGTCGGTATGGCGAACACATTCACGGCTCTCTCCGACGATGTCTACGCGGTCTATTACAATCCCGCGGGTTTGAGCCAAATTGACTGGAAGGAACTGGGCGCGGATTACAGCAAACTCTACTGGGGTCTTGACGACAATTCCCAACTTGGCAGCGGTTTTATCGGCTACGCGTGGAGGGTCAGGAACTTTACAAAACTGAAACTTGACGGAACGCTGGGACTGGGCTGGCAGTATTTTTCGCTCACCGGCTATTATTCGGAGAATTGTCTTACATTTGCTTACAGCCGTTATGTTGTGAATTCCGAAAGTGGCGGGAAATTGAGCGCGGGCTTCAAATTAAAAATTCTGTCAAAGAGTTTCGGCAAAACCCTTTACACCGAAAATGCGGTGAATCTTGACACGAATGAAAGTCGCAACGGCAGAGACCCGGTTTTCGGCAACGGCTATTCAAAAATAAAACCGAGTTATGACATTGGTCTCCTTTGGCAGATGTCCAAATACCATTCGTTCGCCCTGACGCTCGCGGATTTCACGCAGCCGGATATGGGTCTTGCCTCGGAAGATAAAGTTTCCATGGCGTCGAAGTTCGGTTACGCTTATACGGGCAGAGACATAAGCGCGCTGAGCGATTTTGTTTATCGCGACGCCGATTTTATTCTTTCTCTGGGCGTTGAGAAATGGTTTATGAAAAAATTGTTTGCTCTGAGAGGGGGTCTGGGCATAGGAAGCAGGGACTATGCAAACATCTCCTGCGGTATGAGCTGGAACTATAGCGGGCTTTTGAGGTTTGACTACAGTTTCAATTATCCGTTAAACGGTATTTCCGATTTTAAAGGTTCTCACAGGATGTCGGTGAATATGAAATTCGGAGCCCCGGGCATACAGGAAATCGCCCTTGAAGAGAGAATAAAGCAATTGGAAACGGAGATTGAAAAAATGAAAGGCGCATCCGGAGAAGACACAAAACGTCTTGAGGAAGAAAAAGAGCATCTCCGGAAAGAACTTGTGAAGAAAGATATGAAAAAATACTACGACATCGGAGTGCTCTATTACAAGCAGGAAAAATACGATGACAGCGTCGCTCAGTTCAAGAAGATTCTCACGCTTTCGCCGGAGCATCCGCAGTCGCAGAGATTCATAGAGAAAATCCAGGAAGAGCGGAAGAAAAAAGTGAAGAAGCATTTGGACAGGGCAATGGAATATTACGGAAAAGAAGAATACGAAAAAGCCGTTGCCGAGTTTAAGGAAGTTCTTAAATTGGAACCTCAGCACGAGCAGTCAAAAAACATTCTTGAGAAGATCGACCAGATTATCAAAAAGTCAAAGATGCGAAAATTCTGGAAAGGCGGGGTAAATTATTACAGAGAAGGCCGTTACGCCGAGGCAATCGCGGAGTTTGAGGAAATCCTGAAGATAGACCCGTCTCATTCTCAATCAAAGAATTTTATTGACAAAGCGAAAAAAGAAATGCGCCGCGCAGAAGAAGAGAAAGAAGCGGAAGAACTTTACACAGAGGGGCTTAAAGCGTATTCTTCCGGTAAT
This sequence comes from Elusimicrobia bacterium CG06_land_8_20_14_3_00_38_11, assembly GCA_002780205.1. Lineage (GTDB taxonomy): Bacteria > Elusimicrobiota > UBA8919 > UBA8919 > UBA8919 > UBA8919. The sequence goes on along the minus strand of PEVQ01000020.1, from coordinate 4,889 downwards.
TTAGATGAGGCAATAGAAAAATTTAAGAGAGCGCAGGAACTTTCTCCCGACAGCGAAAAGATAAAAAACGCCCTGATAAATGCGGAGAAAGAGGGAAAACTGAGAGAGGCCATGAAAAAAGACGTTCAAATATGGTATAGTAAAGGAATGGAATATTTCCTGCAGGAGGACTATGACAATGCAATTAAAGAATTTGAGAAGATTTTGGACGTGAACCCAGACCATCCGCAGGCGAAAGAAATGATTTATAAGTGCAGGGGGAAGAAGAAATAAAGAGGGAAGATAGAAGATGGAAGAGAAATCCCCCTGGCTCCTCTTTTTCAAAGAGGGGGAATCCTTCAAAGGGGAATTAGTGAAAATAAAAGATGAAATTAAGAACTAAATTTTCGTTGATTGTCGGTATTCTTGTGGTTTTGCTGCTCGTTGTAACCGCAGTCATTCTTTTCGTTTTTGAAAAACGCGGATTGACAGAGGATGTACGCGCGGGGCAGACGGTGCTTGCGAAAAATCTTTCGCGGGTTTCACGGGACTGTTTTTTGCGTAAGGACAATATGTTTTTGATTAATTATTTGAAGACGATAAAAAGAAATGACGACACTATCGTATACGCTTTTTTTACGGATGGTAATAACAGGGTTTTCGCCCACACAAATCCGAGTTTTTTAGGTGAAATGCTGAAAGACGCTTTCGGCGAAAAAGCTTTGAGGACTCAGAAACTTATTTACGAAAAGCGCACAGGTTCGGACGGCGAAAAAGTTCTTGACTATGCCGTCCCTGTTGTGTTGACGGGCAGTGTCCGCGGGATTGCGCGTATCGGTTTTTCAGAAGATATTGTCAACAAAAACATTTCCGCCTCAATGAACAAAATAGGCAGGAGAATACTGATAGCGGCAGTCGTTTCTTTCCTCGTCGCTCTTGCGGCGATATTTCTGGTCAGCAATTCCATTGTTAAGCCCATCCGTCTTCTCATGTGCGGAGCCGAGTTGATAGGGAAAGGCAAACTTGATACAAAAATAAACCTGAAAAGCGGCGATGAATTTGCGGCGCTCGCGGAAAAATTCAACGATATGAGCGAAAAATTAAAAGAACTGGACGAGATGAAGAGGGATTTTACTTCAAGCGTGACGCATGAACTCCGTTCTCCTCTCGGAGCGATTGAAACTTATATCAACAAAATGCTTGACGGCGGAATAGACGGTTTTAAGGAAACGGGTTTCAGCGATTTGTTCATTATGAAAAATAACGCCGCGCGTCTTTCGCGCTTCATCGACGACCTGCTTGACACCGCAAAAATAGAGTCGGGGCGAATGGACGTTGACGCAAAATTTTTCAAACTTCTTCCCGTCGTGAACGATGTCGTCGAGTTGTTCGTTCCCGCCGCAAAAGAAAAAAATGTCGTCATAGCCGTTAAAATCCCGAAAACGCTGCCGGATGTCTATGCGGATAAAGAAAGAATAAGGCAGGTGTTTATAAACCTCATCTCCAACGCTCTTAAATTCACGCCTTCGGAGGGCAGGGTAGAGATTTCAGCGACGTATCTGCTCTCCGGAGGCGATTTCGTAGAAATTTCCGTTAAGGATACGGGGATGGGGATTCCGCCCGAAGGCCTGAAATACATCTTTGATAAATTTCGTCAGGTGAAAGGCGAAGGAAAATCCGTGAAAGGCACGGGACTGGGTCTTTTTATCGTAAAAAGCATCATAGACCTTTCCGGCGGGAGCATAGAAGTAAAAAGCGCTGTCGGAGGCGGAACTCAATTCAGTTTGACTCTGCCGATTAAAAAGAGGTAAAATTAAATCGTAGTTGCCTCATTTATGAGGCTGCCCGATGAATTGGGCAACTACAGATGCGTATATTATTTAGTTGGCAAGGCAGTATGATAAAGATAACGGGAGGAAAGGATGAAAATAAAAAACATTCTGATAGTGGATGATGACGGGGGAGTGCGGCTTTTCCTTGAAAAAGCGCTTGAAAAAGAATACCGCGTCGTGAGCGTCGCAAGCGGCAAAGAGGCGGCAGAGAAGGTTAAAGAGGAATCGTTTGACGTTGTTTTCATAGATATGGTTACGCCGGAGATGGACGGTCTTGAAACTCTGCAAGCCATAAGAGCCGTCAACAGAAAAATTGTTGAGGTGATGATGACGGGTTATGCCGTGGAGGATGATGTAAATAAAGCTCTGTTAATGGGCGCGAACACTTTTATTTATAAACCTTTTACGAGGGACGACATCCGCAGAGTATTGAGAGAAATAGAGACGGGAGAGGCATATAGCGAAACCGAAAAGCCGGAAACAAAAGAAGTTCCCGCGCTGGATGAAGAAAGTATGGAAGAAAAAGAGAAGCGCGCGGCGGAATACCTGAAAAAAACTCTTAAAGAATTAAAAAAGCCGCCCAGAGAATATGTTGAGAGAAAAAAGCGAAGGATGATACAGATGGTGCCGACCAAGGGCGAACTGCAATTCAAGTTTATGAGGCTCGTTGCACTCTCTGTCCTTATTTCGATGCTTTCGCTCGCAGCGGGATTTCATCTGATATTTCGTTTCGTTATTTCAAATGCGCAATTAGGCAGATATGCAGAAGCGCATCTTGCGGACGTTTTTTTCTGGGTAAATATTTTTACGGGAATTATAACGTTTGTTTCTGTTTTTGTAGCAGTGTTCTTTGCCGTGCATATTTCTCACAAGATAGCCGGTCCCATATACAGAATAGAAACGGTTCTCGGCGAAATAATAACCACGGGAAAAATTAAGAAAATTCAGATACGGCCTAAAGATGAATTGCATAATCTTGTGGGTCTCATCAACACAATGATGGAGAAGTGTTTGAGAAATGAATAAAGCGACGCTGGTAATAATATGTTTTTGGCTTTATACAGAGTCCGTTTTTTCGGCGAATCTTGAAGAAATAAAAGTAAACGATTGTTATTTTTATGCGGCGAGCGACGCGGTTTCGAAAATCAAAATAACTTATGACAGTTTTGACCTTGACGTGGCGCAGCTTTCCATAAAAGTTCTTCCCGTTGACGATTATGCGGTTTATTTAACTTTTCCCGACGGAGGAAATATGGTTATCTGTCTGGAAGAGGAGATAAATCCCGAGAAATTGACTTTAATTATAGATAATATTCTAACGGAAAAAAAGAAAAAATTGGGGCTGATGGGAGTAATTGGTTGGAAGCCGAGGATTGATTGGTTCGCCACCGCGGTGCCTCTGAAAGGTGGCAGCGCCACGCTTGAAAAGATGGTGATGAAATTAAAAATAGGAGAAGTTCTGACCCCGCCTGGCGTTTACTACTCCGTCCCAGGCGCGAAAGAGCGCTCTGTAAGCATTAGCGAGGAGATAGACCTTTTACAGGTGGTTTCTCCTATAAAAATGTCGGTGGACGTTGTTTCCACCGACTCGGGCAAATCTCTCGCTTTTAGAATCTCATATTTGAATTTCAATTTCTTTTTTACACCCATTATGGATTTGGCAAGCTCAAGGGCGTATGCACAGAGTTATAATAGTGCGGAAAACAGAATTATTTTTAGTGCCGGCACCGTCGAGGAAGATTTTATAAAATTGTTCCAGCCGATTTTTTTCTTACCGTGGATGGCAAAAAGTACCCTAATCACCGATGGCCACATTCTTTACATTTCGGAAAAAATTCCGTTTTATATAGGTCAATCGACCGCTCTGCAGGCAGGGAGACAGACAGAGGAAATATTTCCGGAAAAAACGGAGAAAAAAGTTCAAACAGCCAGCGAGGAAAAAAGACATCTCCTTATGAAAGGGCATACTCTTTTTGAAGAGGGAAAATACAGGAAAGCCATTTTCTATTTTAACAAGGTTCTGAATATAGATGTGAATCATTCCGAGTCGCTGGAATATATACGTATTGCGAAGATAAAAATGTATTTCAGCAATGGTTATAAGGATTTTACCCAGGAGAAATACAAAGAATCCATAGAATGGTTCAAAAAGGTTTTGGAACTCGAGCCATCGCATGGAGAATCGATGGAATACATAAAGAGGGCGGAAGATAGAATTCAGGAAAAATAACGCCGCAACATTTATGGTGGAGGAAAACATAATGAAAAAAATACTTGTTGTGGACGATGAAAAAGATTTCAGGGAAATTTTAAGCGAAACTCTTGTAAAGGAAGGTTATGAGGTGCAAACCGCCAAAGACGGCGGCGAGGCCCTTGACAGGATGAGGGATTTCGCGCCGAATCTTGTGGTTCTTGATATCAATATGCCGGGGAAAAACGGCTTTGAGGTCTGTAAAGAAATAAGGACAGACCCTCTTTACGGGAATATTCCGGTCGTTTTTCTCACAGTTCGCGCCGAAAAAAAATCCAAAATTAAAGGAATGGAACTTGGTAGCGACGAATACATAACGAAACCGTTTCGTCCGAAGGAACTTGTCCTGAGAATAAAAAATATTCTCGGGCGGGAAAAAAGTAATAAAGTAACAAAGTAAAATGGAAATAAGAGAAAACCCCCTCTCAATCTCCCCCTTGGAAAGGGGGAGAAGGAAGAAAAAGTAACAAAGTAATAAGGGAACGGTAGATACATCATAACCCCTTTTAGAAGAAACAGCAGCACTTTTTTTAAGTAACGAACAAAGATCAACAGAAGGGATCATAGCAATGCTGATAGGTAAATCCGGTCGTTTTTCACGAGCGAGCTGCCATGGGGTTTTATTTTCCTTGTAAGAGTTAGTACGAACCAGATTAAAAAAGAGCTGGTTAGGAATAAGCTTTGTCCATAAAATTCTGGCGACTTAAAAAATGTTCAATCTCATAAAATTCAATTTCTACAAGATTGTGGACGGTTTCAACGTCGGCCTGCATTTCTTGCCGTATACTGCACTTTAAAGAGATTTTTTTGCTTCATTTGTATCCAGT
>PEVQ01000230.1:3189-6718 GCA_002780205.1 Elusimicrobia bacterium CG06_land_8_20_14_3_00_38_11 | reverse complement strand
GTGGCTACCATTTTTTACTTTACAGAACCTGTTTCAGGTTTACCTGCTTCAGGAATTTTTATTTTTACTCCATCTTTAAGATTTTCTTGACCTAAAATTACAACTTTATCTCCTTCTTTTAGCCCGGAAATTATTTCCACTTCGGTGTTAGATTCAATGCCAGCCGCGACTTTAACCATTTTTGCCGTATCGCTGCCCACAACAAAAACATATTTATCTCCGTTAGGTTTCACTATTAAAACATCTTGAGGAACAACCAGAACATTTTGTTTTTGCTCTGTTATAATTTCCAGTGTCGCAGTCATTCCGGGTCGAACCCTTGTATCCTGCGGGATTGACACTTCAATATCAGCAGTTCTGCTTTCCGTTCGCACTCCGGGAGTTATAACCGATATTTTCCCGATTAGAAAATTATTACCAAACGAGTGAATTTTTACTTTTACGCTCTGACTTAATTTTATTTTGGAAACAGATTCTTCTGAGACGGCGGATTTAATAATCAGTTGTTTCAAATCAGCAATTTCAATAAGCGACTGCTTGATTGAAACATTGCTTCCGACTTCAATATTTTTTGATATAACCGTACCTTTAATCGGGCTGACTACGGGAATGGGTTTATAAAGTTTTTTTGCCGAGTCAAGTCGCTCTTTGGCTTCATTAAGTTTTTTCGCCAGTTCATCTTTTTCTTGCCCTGTTGACTTTTCATAATCTATCTTTGCCTGTTCATAATCCGCCTGCGCCTGACCTAAAATATTTTGCTGGTCAGCAGGCATAATATAACACAGGATTTGTCCTGAACTAACATTATCGCCTTCAACGACATTCAGTGATGAAACACTGCCTTCTACCGGAGAAGTAACCCAAGAATGTATTTTAGAATCAACTGTCCCAGCCAGCATTATCGTGGATGAAATGGATTTCGGCAGCAAAACATCAACTTTTGCAGGAAACACTTTTTCTTTGGATTGTTCTTTTTTTGCACAGGCAGATACAAATAACATAACTACTAATAAAATATTTCCCGTCATTCTGAATCCCGCCAAGGCGGGACCTTGCTCTGTGAAAAATCTCTTTATGTTTTTCATTTGTTAACCTCCGATGAAATTGCCTCAGGACAAATATACTCAATTTCCGCCAATGAAATTTTACAATCAATAATGTTGTTGATGTAATTTAATTCTGAGTTCAACCACACCGTTTGAGAATCTAGCAACTCTGTAGCGGTTATTTTGCCGGCATTATATTTTAGCTCGGCTGCAATTAATGTCTCTTTTGAAAGGTCCAGGACTTTTTTTGTTGTTTTCAAGCGATTTAATTTGTCAATAACTGTTGCTTGGGCTGATTGAAATCTTACAGTCAGATTTAACTTAACCTGTTTTTGTGTCTCTATAACCTGACTTTTTTTATACTTTGCCTGATTTATTTTTGAGATAATTGCGCCACTGTGAAATAGTGGCATACTTAAACCAACCCCAGCGTACCAGTTTTGATTTCCCGGAAAAAATGTCTTGTCTTCCCAGAATTGATTTGCCCGAATGAATACGGTTGGATAAATTTCTCCTACTTCGGCAGAAATATCATGTTTTGCTTTGTTCACTAAATTATCTATGTATTTTAACTCGGGATTGTTTTCAAATTCATCATTAACACAAAGGGTATTTATTTTTATATTTTCATTTATTCCCGGTAAATCAAATAATATATTAACCTGTTCATTTACTCCCATGGCATAACCTAATAGCAGTGATTTTGTATATACAAGATTTTTGAGATTATCAGTAATATCTTCTGCTGATGCAAGTTGTGTTTGAATTTTTAAAACATCTAAGTTCGTTGTTTTACCACTGTTATACAATAACTGAGCGATATTATATTGTTCTTTTAATTTGTCAATTAATTTTTCCTGTGTCTTTAATGCGAACAGGGCACGCAATAGTTCATAATATGCTTTTTTTACTGATAAATGTACTGTTCTTTTCAATTGCTCATATTTTTGTGTTTCCGCATCAAGTGTTGCCCGGGAAGATTTTATTTTTGCAATGTTTTTTCCGCCACCGAACAAAATTTGTTTTAGTGACAGTTCTGCATAATAATCATCCAGTGACTGACCAAATAATGCTTTCTTGCTCGGCAATTGCCAATCATATTTCAGATAACTCATATTAGCGTCAATCTGCGGCAATATGTTACTTATCTCCTGATGATATTTAGAATTCATTTCTTTTATCTTATATTGTTGAGAGATTATTTCAGGATTATTTTTATCGGCAGTACTCAGACACTCTTCAAGTGTTAATGTTTTCCCTTCGCAATAACCGTAAATATAAAAAAATAAAAATATGGTAATTACCGTCAATAATATTTTTCTTGTATTTTTCATTTTTTATCCTTTCTGAATAAATCCGGTTGCCTTATTTCAAAATATTTATCTCTTAAATAAATTTCCATAATTTTGCCAATTAAAATAAATACCGGTAATGTAACAAGTGTCCGCAATAGCGAGAATTTTAGCCCCAAAAAACCTATTTCAAATGTTAACATTGGTATTTTAAGCGTAGAAAATGCACCGAGATAGATAAAAATATTTTTTATACTTGCACCTTTTTTCCACAACATGTACGCAACCGGAAATGCGCCGTATAGCGGACCTGCCTGAAGCATCGCAAGAAGTATTACCCAGAAAGTCCCTTTTATACCCGAATCCTTACCGATATGTTTTTCTACTTTTTCTTTAGGAAACCAGACATCAAAAAGACCAACCAATATAAACATAAACGGTAAAAAAGCTATCATTTCAGTAAAAAATAACCAGAAATTGTTTTGAATGATTTTTCCGGAACTTAAATTTAAGGAATGTGCAAGCAGAATAAATATACCGAACAAGATAAATAACATATATTCTGTCTCTGCAATTCGTAAAATATATTTTTTCATAAAAATATTCCTATAATCAATCCTATAACCAATGCACCTATAAAACTCAATGCATTTCTTATTAAACTTACTTTCATCCCGAAATATTTTGCTTCCAGTGGTAAGGTTAATACCCCCACCATCATCAAAGTTGTAATAAAAACCGCGACAACAGTATATGTCGCACCGCTTTTAAGAAGTATTGCCGCTAAAGGATAAGCGATGAATCCAGGTATCAATGATACTGAACCTAAAACAGCAGCAATCATTACACCTGTTATTCCGGAGTTCTTTCCTAACAATTTGATTAAGGTCTCATTCGGTACAAGATATAAAAATATGCTTACCAGAATCAAAACATTTAAAATAGTCGGAAGTAACCCCAGAAACATCTTTAGTCCTTTTCTAATTCCCGTAAAGGTTTTCTTCCTATCGGCAAAAAAAGAAATTACCAAAAAAATAAAAGTTAAACCTAAAAGTATTTTCATCCCTGTTTAGAAAAATCTCCCATAAATCATTCCGGTAATTGTTGACATTACAACAACAAGTGAAATATAGACAAGCATTTTTTTTGTTCCCATAATACTTCTTAAAACAATCATGTTTGGTAAACTTA
>PEVQ01000230.1:3101-3178 GCA_002780205.1 Elusimicrobia bacterium CG06_land_8_20_14_3_00_38_11 | reverse complement strand
GCCAATAAAAGCGCCAGGGCAGGACCCTTACCCATACCGCTTCCCATTAAACCCTGCAATATCGGTATTTCGGTAAG
>PEVQ01000230.1:0-3061 GCA_002780205.1 Elusimicrobia bacterium CG06_land_8_20_14_3_00_38_11 | reverse complement strand
AGATTCGCCCATAGTGAATTCCCGCCTACAAGCATTGCAACATATCTATTCGGTATTATACCGGTATCCATATCCGGTCTGCCCATCAAAAATCCCGCAACCATTACTCCGCCTAAAAGCAAAGGAAAAATCTGTTTTGCAAACCCCCATGTGGAACTTGTCCAGATAGAAAGTTCCTCTTTTTTAAACCAGGATTTAAGAATATATGTGAGGACAAACAACAATATTATTGTCACAGGCCAATGAATTTTATACACAGCGTTCCATAACCCTACGGGTTGCGCCGGTTTACCCCATGTAGCAAATATAAGTATCATAACCATTGTTAGAAAATAAATAGTTGTTTTCCATAAAGGTCTTGATTCTTCTATCTGACTGGTATTGAACATTGTATCGTTTTCTATCTTTTCCTTTTCTTCTTTTCTATAAATAAATGCCATTATTAAACCAATTATTATTGAAAAACTTACTGCCCCTACCGCCCTGGCAATGCCTATTTCCATTCCCAGGACCCTGGCTGTTAAAATAATTGCAAGGATATTGATTGCCGGTCCGGAATATAGAAACGCAATTGCAGGACCGATTCCCGCTCCTCTTTTAGATATGCCTGCGTATAAGGGCAGAACCGTGCAGGAACATACGGCAAGTATAGCGCCTGATACCGAAGCGACGCCGTAAGATAGAAATTTATTTGCCTTCGGCCCGAAATATTTCATAACCGATGCCTGTGAAACAAAAACAGATATTGCACCCGCTATAAAAAATGCTGGAACAAGGCATAAAAGCACATGCTGGCGGGCATATTCCTGTAGCATATTGAACGATTCAAGTATCGCTCCCTGCATTCTTAAATTACTGAATGGCAGAAAATATGCTAAAAGGAAAACGAGAACTATTAAAATAAGTTTTGTTCTTTCTTTCATCTGCATTGTCCCATACTTGTTAAACAACCGACTACAATTTTTCCGTTTTTTCTTAATGCAACTCGTTTTGTTAGTCGTTCAATATCTTCATTATTTTTTGGTATTGCTTTTAAGGTTTGTAATATATTTCTATGAAATGCATTTTTAGGCTCAACAATAGAATAAAAAACAAATCTGCCCTCTTTTCTTTCTTTTACAAGTCCCGTAAGTTTAAGTTCCCTGATGTGTTTTGAAATGTTATACTGCGCAAGTTTAAGCGAATCCATTATTTCGCAGATGCAGAGTTCCTTTTTGCTAAAAGTAAAAAGATGTAAAATTCTCAATCTCGTTTTATCGGAAAGTGCTCGGAAGACATCCGTAAATTTTTCCATAATTTCCTCCAAAGTATGCTTATATGCCCTTTTAAGCATATTATACAAAAAACAAAAAAACTTGTCAAGCGAAAAATGCGTTTTGGATTTTTTTAACCGCGAGGGTGAAACTTTTTGTGCTGCTGTTTAAGGAATTTTCTATCAATATGAGTATAAATCTGCGTCGTTGAAATTGAAGAATGCCCCAACATCTCCTGAATTGTCCGCAAGTCCGCCCCTCTTTCCAAAATGTGCGATGCAAAAGAATGCCTTAATGTGTGCGGTGAAATTTTTTTCGTAATACCGGCTTTCCGTGCATATTTTTTTATTATTTTCCAGACGGAGATTCTTGAAATTTTTTTCCCGGACGGATTGAGAAAAAGTATGTCGTTATCTATTATTTTTTTACGGATATTCCAATATTTTTTTAATGATTCTTCTGCTTTTTTTCTTCGAGCATCTAAATAATGTTTCATTCTTTCAATTTCTTTTCCTTCCCGAACTTTTAAATAATTTTCTATTGCTTCAATTGCTTTTGAACCGATAGGAACAATCCGTTCTTTGGAACCTTTGCCCAAACATTTTGTAAATCCGACATCTAAATTTAAGTCAGAAATTTTCAGTTCCGTCAATTCCGACACCCGCATTCCCGTCGCATAAAGAGTTTCCAAAATTGCCTTATCGCGGATGCCTTTTAATTTTGTTAAATCCGGCGTTTCAAGGAGTTTTTCCACTTCTTCAATTGTTAATGTATCCGGCAAATATTTTTCCAGTTTTGGTGATTTTAATTGAACAGCAGGATTTATTTTTATGTGTCCTTCGGTAAAAAGAAATTTGTAAAAACCCTTTATCGCTTCCTGTTCCCTGAAAATGGTCGGCGCTGATTTTTTTAAGAGTTTTCTTTCCCAGAGATAATCCATTATTTGTTCCTCGGTGATTTCAAGCAGAGACAAAAAATGTTTTTTAAGATATTCAAAATAACTTTCTAAATCCCGCTTATATGCTAAAGTAGTATTTTTGGCAAGTCCTTTTTCGACGGAAATGTATGATATAAAACTGTTCAGATATTCTTTTACTTGCATAGATTATTTCAGGAAAGGATTGGATTTTTTTTCCGTTTCAATAGTTGTATCGGGACCGTGCCCTGGATGAACTTTAGTTTCATCGGGGAGTGTTAAAATTTTTGTTTTAATTGAGTTTGTAAGTTGGTTAAAATTTCCCCCAGTCAAATCTGTTCTGCCGACGGAACTTGCAAATAATGTGTCGCCGGAAAAAAGATGATTTTTAACAAGGATGCATAATCCGTCACGGCTATGTCCCGGTGTGAAAAGAAATTTTAACTGGGGTAATGACCCGAAGTTTTTTGTTTCATCGTCCTTTTCCGGACGGTAAATTTTTATATTAAATTTTTGTTTTATTTCGTTGTTTGCACCCGTGTGGTCAAAATGATTGTGGGTGTTTATTATTGCAGATGGTTTTAATTTATTTTTTACAATTTCAGAAATTATTTTTTCCGCTTCGTCGCCCGGGTCTATAATAACGGCATCTTTTGAATTTTGGTCAAAAACAATGTAACAGTTTGCTTCAAGATAACCGACCGTGATTTTTATTATTTCCATAATAGAAAGATAATCGTGATTATAAGATTTGTAAAAAATCCTGAAAGCCAATCATCTGCTATAATTCCGACACTTCCCTCTGCTTTTTGGACAGATTTTATAAAAAACGGTTTTTTAATATCAAAAAATCTGAATAAGATTATGCTAACAATAAGAATTAAATTTTTTT
>PEVQ01000254.1 GCA_002780205.1 Elusimicrobia bacterium CG06_land_8_20_14_3_00_38_11 | reverse complement strand
TCGGGAGAAATTACGGAGTAGATAGAATGTTCAAGCATTAAAATCCGGTCACCGACGGAAATCGCCAAAGCCCCGCCGCTCCCGCCCTCTCCGATAACACAAACAACAATCGGAGTCCTTAACCGCGACATCTCAAATAAATTTCTTGCAATGGCTTCCGATTGACCTCTTTCCTCGGCGCCTATTCCCGGATATGCCCCGGGAGTATCAACAAAAGTAATAACGGGTTTGTTGAATTTTTCGGCAAGTTTGAAAATTCGGAGCGCTTTTCTGTAACCCTCGGGATTGGGCATACCGAAATTTCGCAGCATATTTTCATCCGTATTTGAACCTTTCTGGTGACCGGCTATCGCCACCGCCTCGCCGTTGAATTTTGCAAATCCCGAGACAATTGCCTTATCGTCGGCAAAATGTCTGTCGCCGTGAAGTTCTATGAAGTCCGTCATCATAAGATTTATAAATTCAAGCGTGTGAGGTCTGTCGGGATGCCGTGCAATTTGTACTTTTTGCCAGGGTGTAAGAGACGAGAAAATATCCGCTTTCAGTTTCTCGCATTTTTCGGTCAGTGTCTTTATTTCTCCGGAAATGTCCTGTTTCTGCTCGACAGAATATTTTTTTAACTCTGAAATTTTGTTTTCAAGTTCCGCTATGGGTTTTTCAAAATCAAGTATTTCCATAAGTAATGATGACGGCGATAAAGGCACCGATTACGGAGATAAATCATCGTCAGTAATCGCTGTAATCGGTCTTTCTAAATCGCTGTAATCATATTTACTAAAATTTTCCCCTGTAATTTACAACTGCGATTCTTTCGGATTGGCTTCCCTTAAAAAGATCTCTGCCGGCAACGGATACATCAACATTATCGGTTACAAAAAGTTTCATTCCAAGGTTCGCTCGATTTTGCGGCATCTTTTTGATGTTGTCATATTCGCCAATCAGAAGCACTCTGTTTTCAATTCCGAAAGTGGCGCCGAGAAAACCGTAGACGCCGTCGCTGTCAAAATCAAAGATGTTGCCGCCGCCAGATATTTCAAGTCCGGGAACAAGATATTCCCGTGTTAAAACAAGATAAACGCCTTTTTCGCGGTATTGATATTTATCAATATCACTGTCGTAATTGCCGTAGCCCTGTCCGTCGTAACCGAGGGCAATTGCAGGAAGTTTGAACCCGCCTGCGAAAACCCGCGCCTTGAACAAAATTGCGGGCGGACGGGTATCTATTTTTTCATTTCCTGCACCGATAAGTTTGTTCACATCCCAGGAAATTCCGATATTTATCGGCTTAAACACGCCGAAAGTCATTTTTGAAAGAACCCCGCCAGCGCCGTGGAGACGAAAACTCAAATCGTAATTTGAATACTCAACTACCTCCGCCGTCGGAATATCAATTATTGACGATGGTTTGGGTGTCTCGGAATAGAGGCAATTAAAAATGTAAAATGTAAAATGTAAAATGACTAATAATGTTAACCCATAATTTTTAATCCCGAAACAAGTTCGGGACAAGTTTTTTAATTTTGAATTTTTCATTGCTTTTTCATCT
>PEVQ01000183.1 GCA_002780205.1 Elusimicrobia bacterium CG06_land_8_20_14_3_00_38_11 | reverse complement strand
TCACCAATGTAAAGTATATTCCGCTCTGAGTAGTAATAATGGAGACCGATTATGAAACGCAAAAGAGGATTTACTTTAATTGAATTGATGATTGTTGTTGCTATAATAGGTATTTTACTGACGGTTTCCATTGCCAAGATGGGCGGTATCCTGCAGAAAATAAGAATTGAACAGGCCAAGGGTCAGATGAAAGCACTTGCCATATCACTCAAAGAGTTTTATATTGATGTCGGGTGTTTCCCGCCGTTAAACTCTGAAGAGAAAGCATGGTCTCTTTCATGTTTGGGCAACGCAGTTACCGGCGGGACGGGCGATCTGGCAGCTCCGCAAGCGGACACAATGGTTCCGTGGGAAGATTATCTAATCAGAGGTATAAACGCCTTTAATGGAACCGACATATCCATGTCATCGGGTTCTTACATAAGTAAATGCCCGAATGACCCATGGGGACACAGGTATCTTTTTAGAAACTCGGGAAATTTCAATGATATACTTCCTGCAATTGTATGTATGGGACCTCGCGGGATAGATAACGGCGTAAATATCAGCGCTTCAACTTTTTTGCCGAAGGTATGGACTATATGGGAGCCCCAGTGGAAAACGAAATATCCGCCCGATAAAGAGGGTTTTTCGTTTATTCCCCGCGATGAAAATTCCGCCAATCTTCCGCAGAACGGCGGCAGTGATTATTTAATCGTTTTATGGATGGGAAGCAAGTAAAAAAACATTCTGCGGTCTAATAAAAAACACCATCACAATTGATATTGCTATGAAAGGTCCGAACGGTATGAAGTCGGATTTTTTTTTCTTCCCGATTAAAATTAAAAATAATCCCGTAAGTCCGCCGATGAAACAGGCGATAAGGAGCGCCAAAAAAATATTTGATAGTCCGAGAAAACTTCCGCCCGCCGCGAGAAGTTTTACATCCCCGCCTCCCATCACCTCTTTTCTATAAATTTTACTTCCCAAAAATGCAACCAGATATAGAAAGACACCGCCGAACAATGTGCCTTTCAGAGAGTTCAGAAAACTGAAGGAAACCACGGGGTTAAAAAAACTTGAAGCGAGTCCGAAAATTAAAAGTGAAATTGTTAAAATATCCGGAATTATTCTCAAATGCATATCAATGAAGGAAATGATAATTAAAACGACTGAAAGGATTAGAAAGATTATCAGATTGCACTGGATGCCGAAATTCAGATATCCGAAAAGAAATAATAGACCGGCGAGCAGTTCAACAACGGGATATTCAAAAGAAATTTTTGTTTTGCAGTTGCGGCATTTTCCTCCCAAAAACAGGAAACTTATTACGGGCAGGTTATCAATCCATTTTATAGGAATTAAACATTTCGGACAGTGTGATGCGGGCCGGACAATTGAGTTTCCGTAGGGCAGCCGCCGGATAACGACATTGGAGAATGAGCCGAAAAAAGTTCCGAGAATAAAAAAAAATAATTCTAACATTCAATTTTAACCACAGATTACACAGATTTTCACAGATGTCATGTTG
>PEVQ01000023.1 GCA_002780205.1 Elusimicrobia bacterium CG06_land_8_20_14_3_00_38_11 | reverse complement strand
ATTCCGCTCTGAGTAGTAACTGATTATTTATCGTCGTTATCTTTCTTTCATCGCTGAAATCATTCACTGTCAACAAATTTATATTTTATCTCTCCGGGTTGTATAAGCCCAAGTTTTTTTCTTGCCTCTCTTTCAATGTATGAAGGATTGTTTTCAAAATTGTAGAGTTTAATTCTTAAATCCCTGTTTGCCGTCTCAATATTTTCAAGTTTTTTATTCAGTTTCGCAAGTTCTATCCGCTGACTAATTATGCTTCTCATTCCGTCGTTTCCGAAAAGAACCAAAATTGCCAGGGTTACTGCAACCCAGAAAAATATTTTTTTTTTATTCGCCGAATTTAGCAGCATCGGACAATTCCTCTTCAATCCGCAACAACTGATTGTATTTACAAATTCTTTCTGTACGGCTGGCGGAACCGGTTTTTATCTGACCCGAATTTACCGCGACTGCCAAATCGGCAATGAATGAATCTTCCGTCTCGCCGGAGCGGTGAGAAATCAGCGTTTTGTAACCCGATTTATTCGCTAAATTTATTGTGTCAATCGTTTCGGTAAGCGTTCCTATCTGGTTGAGTTTTATAAGAATTGAATTTGCGATTTTTTTCTCAATTCCCATTTTTAATCGCTCAACATTTGTTACAAAAATATCATCGCCGACCAGTTGAATTCTTTTGCCGAGTCTGTCCGTCATAATTTTCCAACCCGACCAGTCATCCTCCGCAAGACCGTCCTCTATCATAACGATAGGATATTTATTGACAAGATTTTCGTAAAAATCTATCATCTGTTCGGAAGTTTTTACTTTGTCGGTTTTCTCTCCTTCCAAAATATATTTGCCGCCTGTAAAAAAAGAAGATGATGCCGGGTCAAGTGCGATAAAAATATCTTTTCCGGGAACATAGCCCGCTTTTTTTATTGCTTCAATTATATTCTGGAGCGCCTCTTCGTTTGAGTTAAGGTTCGGGGCAAAACCGCCTTCATCACCGACGGAAGTATTGTAGCCCTTGTCTTTCAGGACTTTTTTAAGATGATGAAATGTTTCCGCACCGTATCTTAACGCTTCCCTGAAATTCTTTGCACCCTTGGGAACAATCATAAACTCCTGTAAATCAACATTGTTATCTGCATGTTTTCCGCCGTTTAAGATATTCATCATCGGAACCGGTAAGTGGTAAGTGGTAAGCGGTAAGTGGTAAGTGGTACGGATGTATTTGTACAACGGCATTTTTTTATCTGATGCAGATGCACGGCAGACAGCAAGCGAAACACCTAAAATCGCATTTGCGCCTAACTTCGCTTTGTTTTTTGTTCCGTCAATAGAAATCATTTTTTTATCAATTTCAATCTGACCTGCCGAATGCATCCCTACAATTTCAGGTGCAATGATTTTATTGACATTTCCAACTGCTTTAAGCGTACCCTTGCCGAGGTATCTCTTTTTATCGCCGTCTCTTAATTCCACTGCTTCGTGTTCTCCGGTAGAAGCACCTGAAGGAACCGCAGCGCGGCCTAAAATCCCATTTTCCAAAATCACATCAACTTCCACCGTCGGGTTACCCCGTGAATCCAGAATCTCCCGTCCTACAATTCTTTTAATCTTGCTCATTTTTCTCCTCCGTT
>PEVQ01000193.1 GCA_002780205.1 Elusimicrobia bacterium CG06_land_8_20_14_3_00_38_11 | reverse complement strand
GACAACCTCGGTGTTCATTATATTGAGGGCGGTTGGCCTTATTCAAATCCGAAGGAAACCGAGTTTTTTCTTAAAGTAAAAAAACTCAAACTGAAAAATTCCAAGATTACCGCTTTCGGTTCAACGCGGAATAAAAATGTCCCTGCTAAAAAAGATAAAAATCTTTTAGCGATATTAAAAGTTAAACCCGCCGCCGCCTGTATATTCGGAAAAACATGGGATTTGCATGTCCGTCATGCCCTTAATACGACTCCGGAAAAAAATCTGGATATGATTTTCTCGTCGGTGAAATTCCTGAAATCAAAGGGTCTGGAGGTTATTTATGATGCTGAACATTTTTTTGACGGCTATCTCTCAAACTCTGAATATGCGTTGAAAACTTTGGCTGCTGCTGCTGCAGCCGGTGCAGATAATATTACACTCTGCGATACAAACGGCGGAATGCTTCCTCATCAGATTGAAAAAATAATACATCAGATTAAGATTAAGACACCGTTGGGAATTCATTCGCACAATGATTCCGGTTGCGCCGTCGCAAACTCAATAGTTGCGGTGCAGTCGGGCTGTGTTCTCGTTCAGGGCACCATTAACGGATGGGGTGAGAGATGCGGAAACGCAAATTTGTCGTCGGTAATTCCTAATATCAAATTGAAATTAGGCGTTGACTGTATAACTGATGAAAAATTAAAATTGCTTGCGGAGACGGCCCGTTATATTTCAGAAGTCGCAAATATCGTGCCAAGCGATAAACAGCCGTATATCGGTTATTCCGCTTTTGCCCATAAAGGCGGAGTTCATGTTTCTGCCGTCGCAAAAAAATCATCTACATATGAACATATTGACCCGACGGTAGTGGGAAATCAGCGAAGAATTTTAATATCCGAACTTTCCGGCCGTGCAAACATTATTCTCAAATCAAAAGAGCTAAAAATAAATTTTGAGAAAACTTCCGATAAAGCGAAAAAAATTTTACAAATTGTTAAAGACCGCGAAAAAAAAGGTTATCTTTATGAAGGTGCAGAGGGCTCGTTTGAACTTTTATTGAAAAGAAATTTAGGCAGCCATAAAACTTTTTTTAATTTGGGCGGATTCAGAGTTGCCGTTGAAAAAGATACACACGGGCATTTCAAATCCGAAGCAACGATAAAAGTGTTTGTCAAAGGGAAAGAAGAACTTACCGCCGCCGAAGGGGATGGCCCGGTAAATGCGCTGGATAATGCGTTGAGAAAAGCGCTTGACAGATTTTATCCTCAGTTGAAAAATGTCCGTCTTTCGGATTTTAAGGTCCGAATAATAAATCCGTCCGACGGCACCGGCGCAAAAGTAAGGGTTTTGATACAGTCAACCGACGGTAAGGATGAATGGTCAACCGTCGGCGTTTCGGAAAATATAATAGAAGCATCATGGCAGGCATTGGTTGATGCGATAGAATATAAACTGCTTAAAAACAATTAAAAATTGACAATTAAAAATGAAAAATTAAGGAGTTCTTATTAAAATCTTTCACATACTAACAAGAGCGGAATATACTTTACATGGAAGATGGTGTCATGCTGAACTTGATTCAGCATCTATAGACCCTG
>PEVQ01000033.1:7092-8426 GCA_002780205.1 Elusimicrobia bacterium CG06_land_8_20_14_3_00_38_11 | reverse complement strand
TCATTTTTAATTTATAATTTTTAATTGAAGTTATTATGAAAACAGCAAAAACCGGTAACGAAGCGATGGCGGAGGCGATGCGTCAAGTCAATCCTGATGTTGTTGCTGCGTATCCAATTACGCCTGCAACGGAAATCGTTATGATTTTTTCGCAGTTTGTTGCCGACGGACTTGTTGATACCGAATATATTGCAGTTGAGTCGGAGCACTCCGCCATGTCCGCCTGTATCGGCGCATCGGCTGCCGGCGCTCGTGTGATGACAAGCACATCTTCGCAGGGACTCGCGTTGATGTATGAAATGCTTTACATTGCGGCGGGATTGCGGCTTCCGATTGTCGTTGCCGAGGTCAACCGCTCGCTTTCGGCGCCGATAAATATTCACGGCGACCATTCCGACACAATGGGTGCGAGGGATTCCGGCTGGATACAGATTTTTTCTGAAAATTCACAAGAGGCATATGATAACTTAATTCAGGCGGTTTGTCTTGCAGAAATTGCGAAACTTCCGGTTATGGTAATGACCGACGGATTTATTATCAGCCACTGTCTTGAAGTTATTGATATGCTCTCTGATGCCGATGTGAAAAAATTTGTCGGCGAATACAAACCGGAAAGATTTTTGCTTGATTTGAAAAGGCCATATACGCTCGGTTCACTTGATTTGCAGGATTATTATTTTGAACACAAAATGCAGGAAGCGGAAGCGATGAGGAATTCCGGAAAAATTATTTTGGATGTCGCTCAAGATTTTAAGAAAAAGTTCGGCAGAGAATACGGATTTTTTGAGAAATATAAATTAGATGATGCTGAAATTGCAGTCGTCTGCATGGGTTCTACCGCCGGCACGACAAAAGTTGTCGTTGATGAATTGAGGGAAAAAGGAATCAAAGCGGGATTGTTAAAACCGAGAGTTTTCAGACCGTTCCCGTATAAAGAAATCGCCGGCGAACTTTCTCATCTCAAGGCGGTTGCCGTTCTTGACCGCTCGGATACTTTTTCCGCTTATGCCGGCCCGCTTTTCACCGAAATCACATCCGCATTATTCACTTCCGACTTCCGACTTCCGACTTCCGACTATATCTATGGTTTAGGCGGTCGTGACATAAACACCGAACAAATAAAATCGGTTTTTGAGGATTTGCTCAAAAATGTTCAGACAAAAAAAGTTGAAAAACTCATAAATTATATTGGCGTAAGAGAATAAAAATGATAGATTGGGAAAGTATTTTAAATGGAGAAAAAAGGGGGGACAGGTACAATAAATTTTTAAAAAGAAAAATCTGCGGATAAATGAAAAAAGTAATAAATTTCTGGCTTAAATCGGCAAAAGAAA